>JAYVDG010000071.1:0-2670 GCA_043749525.1 Phenylobacterium sp. | reverse complement strand
CTCGTCGAGCCATTGAGCATAGAAGGCGTTGCCCAGGTCGTAGTGGGCATGGATGTTTCTCTTCGCGCCCTGGCGGCTGTTGGGCTTGAAGGCGTGGCGGATGCGGTTGATTGTCCAGGCGAGGGGGTTGCCCATGGTGACGTGGTGCACCCGGTCCCAGTTGCCGGCGAAAACGTACAGCAGGTCGGGCAGGTTCGGGGTGTCGAACTCGCCGGCCATATAGCCCTCGGCGAAGCCGATATCGCCGGCCGACAGCGCGCGGCGGATGAAGCGGAAATCGTGGATGGTCAGGCGCGCGTGTGGGCCGGGCTCCGAGCCCGAGACATGCATTTCCTGGCCGGAGGGCATGGTGAAGGTGATCGACCCGATGGCCCAGTTGCGGACGATCAGCCGGACGGCGGCCCGAAAGACCGCAGGCGTACCTTCTAGCTCGGGCAATTGGCGAAAAGCGCGGCGGCTGCCGGCGATCTGCGCCAGCGAGCCGTCCTGGGCCAAGGTCATGCGTAAAATCCCCGAACGGTCACAAACAACACATACCACCACTGATCACGCTGGCGAGAGCCGGCCGAGGTCTTATGGATACGGGGCTTCATCGCAAATGGACGCGGGTAGTCGCGGATTCGAGACTTGTGAAGCCCCGCCGCGCGCGCCACTTAGCCGGCGACCGTTCGAACCTCGGGGACCCGCATGGCCGTCTTAAAGCTGGACCGTTGGAATATCGCCATCGGCGATGGCGAGCCCCTGGTGGTGATGGCCGGCTTGAACGTCCTGGAGGACGAGGGCCTGGCGATGGAGACCTGCCGGCATCTGCGGGGCGTCTGCGCCGACCTGGGCCTGCCCTATGTGTTCAAGGCGAGTTTCGACAAGGCAAACCGCTCCTCAATCCACAGCTATCGTGGGCCGGGCCTGGAAGCGGGCCTGAAAATCCTGGCCAAGGTAAAGGCTGAGTTCGGCGTGCCGATCGTCACCGACATCCACGAGATCGATCAGGCGCAGGCGATCGCCGAGCTGGCCGACATCGTGCAGATCCCGGCTTTCCTCTGCCGCCAGACCGATCTGCTGATCGCCACGGCCCGGGCGACGCTGGCGGCCGGCGGGCTGCTGCACGTCAAGAAGGGCCAGTTCCTGGCGCCCTGGGACTGCAAGAACATCCTCGACAAGATCCGCGAGGCGACGGGCAGCGACTTCACCATCCTCTGCGAGCGGGGGGTGTCGTTCGGCTACAACAACCTCACCGTGGACATGCTGGGTATCCAGGAAATGAAGGATCTGGGCGCGCCGGTTACCATCGACGCCACGCACGCGGTGCAACTGCCGGGGGCTGACCCGCGCAGCAACTCCGCGTCCACCGGCGGGCGGCGTTTCGGCGTGCCGATCCTGGCCAAGGCCGCAGTGGCGGCTGGGGCCAACGGCGTCTTCCTCGAGTTCCATCCGGAGCCGGACAAGGCGCTCTGCGACGGGCCGAGCTGTCTGCCGCTGGCGGGGGCCAAAGACCTGCTGGCCACGTTGAAGGCGGTCCACGCCGCCGTGCAGCCCGCTTGACCGCGCAGCCAACGCGCCGCACACCCTGACCCCCATGGACCTCTCTGCGCTCCAGCACCTTCTGGGCCTGGCGCCCGGCCGGCGCGTCGCCTGCGTGGGCGACCTGATGGTCGACCGTTTCGTCTATGGCGAGGTCAGCCGCGTCTCTCCGGAAGCGCCGGTGCCGGTGTTGGCGCGAACCCACGAACTGATGATGCTGGGCGCCTCGGGCAATGTGGCGCGCAACGTCGCCGCTCTCGGTGGCGAGGTCTCGCTCGTCGGCCTGATCGGCGGCGACGCACAGGGGAATGAGGCCCAGCGCCTGGTCGGTGAAGAGCCGGGCGTCGAGGGCTATCTGGTCACCGACGCCGAGCGGCCGACGACCCTGAAGACCCGCTTCGTATCCGGCGGCCAGCAACTCCTGCGCGTCGACTGGGAACAGAGCCGGCCGGTGAGCGGCGAGGTTGAGCAGCGCCTGGTCCGCACCATCCGCGACGCGGCCAAGGGCGCGGGCGCGATCCTGCTCTCCGACTACGGCAAAGGCGTCGTCACCGAGGCGGTGATCGCCGTCTGCCGCGAGGCCGCCGCCGAGTCCGGCGGCAAGCTGGTGGTGGATTCCAAAGCCCGATCCTTCGCCCGCTACGGCGCCGTGGACATGATCAAGCCGAACGCCGCCGAACTGGGCCACGCGACCGACATGCCCACCGAGACCGACGATCAGGTCGCCGCAGCCCTGATCAAGGCGCTGGACCTCTGGGAAGCCAAGGCGATCCTGGTCACGCGGGCATCGAAGGGCATCTCGCTCGCCGTGCGCGGCGAGCCGGTGCGGCATTTCCCGACAGCGGCGCGGGAGGTGTTCGACGCCTCGGGCGCCGGGGACACGACGCTGGCGGCGCTCGGCCTGGCGCTGGCGGCCGAGGCGCCCATCGAGGACGCCATCGCCTTCGCCCAGCTCGCCTCCGGTGTCGCGGTGGGCAAGGTGGGGACGGCCACGGTCTCGCCGGACGAGCTGATCGAGGCGGCGCTGTCGGCCCACATGGCCCCGGCCGAGGCCAAGGTCGCAACCGCGCAGCGGATGGTCGATGAGGTCGCCCGCTGGCGGGCCAAGGGCCTGAAAGTGGGCTTCACCAACGGCTGCTTCGACATCCT
>JAYVDG010000070.1:0-7459 GCA_043749525.1 Phenylobacterium sp. | reverse complement strand
CCGTGGTCTCAAAGACCGTGACGCCGAAGGGCTCGGGCGTGGTGATGGGAGTCACCATTTCCAGCGCCGCCAAGGCGCTCTGGCCCGACGCCAACGACGGCAAGCCGATGACCAAGCTGGACCTGGCCAACTACTACGCCGACGTGGCCGGCGCGATCCTGCCCCACATCAAGGGCCGGCCCTGCTCGATCATCCGCATGCCCGACGGGATCACCGGCGGGGAGACCTTCTTCCAGCGCCACGCCTCGCGGGGCTCGTCCTCGCTGTTCACCGAGGTGCAGGTCACGGGCGATCATAAGCCCTATCTGCAGATCGACAGGCCCGAGGCCCTGATCGCCGCGGCCCAGATCGGGGCTGTGGAGCTGCATCCCTGGAACTGCG
The DNA here is from genome assembly GCA_043749525.1 of Phenylobacterium sp. Taxonomy (GTDB): domain Bacteria; phylum Pseudomonadota; class Alphaproteobacteria; order Caulobacterales; family Caulobacteraceae; genus Phenylobacterium. The sequence goes on along the minus strand of JAYVDG010000070.1, from coordinate 7,078 downwards.
AGCCCTTCAAGCCGGAGGTCCCGGGCCGACTGGTGTTCGACCTCGACCCCGCGCCGGACGTGGCCTTCGACATGGTGATCGAGGCGGCCCGCGAGGTGCGCGACCGGCTGGAGGACCTGGGCCTGGTCAGCTTCTGCAAGACCACCGGCGGCAAGGGCCTGCACGTGGTCGCGCCGCTGAAGGCCGGCAAGGTGGACTGGCCGACGGCCAAGGCCTTTGCCCGCGACGTCTGCAAGGCCATGGCGCTCGACGCGCCCGACAAGTTCCTGATCACCATGGCCAAGAAGGATCGCGGCGGCCGGATATTCCTCGACTATCTGCGTAACGACCGCATGTCGACGGCGGTGGCGCCATTCTCGCCTCGGGGGCGGCCGGGCGCGCCGGTCTCCATGCCCCTGACCTGGAGCCAGGTGAAGAAGGGGCTCGATCCCGCCAAATACACTATCCGCACCGTGGCCAGCCTGCTGAACAAGCTCACCGCGTGGGAGGACTACTTCGAGAGCGAACGGCCCCTGGCGGCGGCGATCAAGCGGCTGGGGAAGGTGTGACCAGACCCCGGTCATCCCGGCCGCAGCGAAGCGAAGAGCCGAGACCCAGGGGCGGCGCGCTTGACCCAACACAGTCGCCGGATCGGCGTTGCAGGCCGTCCGGGATGACGTGGGGGGTTAGGCCCGCTTCTTCGCCGATGGAGGCTTGTCGGCGGCCTTCTTGGCCAGCGCCTTGGCCGCCTTCGCAGGCGCCTTCTTGTCGCCGGCCAGGCTGCGGCGCAGGGCCTCCATCAGGTCGATGACCTCCGCCCCCTTGGGCTCGTCGACGGTGACCTTGCGGCCGGCGCCCTTCTCCTTTTCCTTGATCAGGGCGCGGAGGGCATCCTCGTAGTGATCCTTGAACTCGGAGGGGTCGAAGTCGCCTTCCTGCTGCTCGATGATCTTGGCGGCGATCTCGATCATGTTCTTGTCGGCGCGCACGTCGGGGATGTCGTCGAAGAAGCTCTCGGGCGTCTTGACCTCATCGAAGGTGCGCAGGGTGTAGGCCACCAGGCCCTTGCCGCGCGGCTCCATGGCCAGCATCCGCTCGCGCTGGTGCATGACCAGGCGGCCCAGCGCGATCTTGCCGGCCTTCTCCATGGCCTCGCGGATGACGGTGAAGGCCTCAACCGCCACCTTGCCGTCCGGGACCAGGAAGTAGGGGTCGTTCCAGTAAAGGCGGTCGATCTCCTCGGCGTCGATGAACTTGTCGATGTCGATGGTCCGCGTGCTTTCCAGCCGGACACTGTCGATCTCCTCGGGCGTGACCACGACATAGTGGTCCTTCTCGATCTCGTAGCCCTTGACGATGTCAGCGCGGTCCACCGGCCCGGTCTCCGGATCGGTGGGGATCATCCGGATGCGGTTGTGGGTGGTCTTGTGCAGCATGTTGAAGGACACGTCGCCCGTGCGGCTGGTGGCCGTGTAGAGGGCCACCGGACAGGAGACGAGCGAGAGGCGCAGGTGCCCCTGCCAGGTTGGACGCGCCGCCATGATACCCTCCACGAAGTTCAGACCCGTGAACGCGTCAGACGGCGCAGTGTTGCCTAAAGCTCTGCTTTGAAGAAGCTCACGACCTCGGCGCGCGCAGCCTCGGCGGCGCTCTTGTTGAATTCCATAAGTACAGGCCCGCCCGCGCCATTGTGGGCGAAGGGGTCGTTGATGGTCTGAGCCGGCAGGTCGCGATCGAAGCCGTGGCCGGCGCCGGCATAGGTGATGTTGCGCACCTTCGCCGTGCCTTGGGCCGCAAGAGCGGCGGCCAGCTTTTCGCCCGCGTCGGGATGGTCGTAGGTGTCGACATCGCCGGTCTGGATCAGGATCGGCGCGCCGGTGAGGTCGGTGAGCGCCATGCGTGGGTCGGCGGCATAGGCGTAGCAGACCGGGTAGTGGGCGGCGTGGGCCTTGAATCCGGCCAGCCCGCCGCGCAGCGGATCGGCCCGGCTCTGGGTGGCGCTCAGCAGGCTGACCACCCCGCCCCAGGAGAAGCCAAGGATGCCGATGCGAGTGGGATCGATCTCCGGCTGCTCGCCGAGGAATTTCAGGGCGGAAAAGGCGTCGGCCAGGGTCTCCATGGGTGACCGCGGACGGCCGGCGGCGCCCCGCGAGGTGCTACGCGCCGCCCACATGTCGATCTCCAGGGTGGCGATCCCGGCGGCGTTGAGCGCCCCGGCATAGTACTCGCCGCGCCCATCGACCCCGTCGGAGCCATGGCAGATCAGCACCGCGCCGACTGGTGCGGTCGCCTCGCGCGAGGTGCGCAACAGGCCCGCGACCTGCACGCCGGCGGAGGTGATGTAGCTGATGAAGGAGGTACGCATGGACTGTTCCTAGAAGCGCCGCGCCAGGCCGCCATAGAGTTCGATGTCCGGCGTGTCGTGGTTCAGCCCGGCGTTCACGCCTGCGTCCAGCTGAATGTTGTCGGTGGGCGTCCAGGCGGCCGTGAGATCGAAGCTGACCTGGGTCGTGGCGCCAGCGGGATCGTCGTCGCGGCTGGCCCAGAGTTCGACGCCGAGTTGTACGGGACCGAAGCCGTGGCTCACGCCCGCCGCGGCCGTCCAGGCCAGGTGGGTTCCGCGGCCCGCGCCGTCGCGCACGACATCGACCTCCGGTGAGAAGGCCAAGGCCAAGTCGGGAGCAAGGGGCAGCGACATGGGCGCGATCAGGCCGCCCTCCCAGCCACCGGCTCCGAAGCCGTGGGTGGCGGTGGGGGCGCTGACGAAGGGCTGCAGGGCGATGGAGAGGCCCTGGCCATCTGGGTTCTTCAGTGAGGTGCGGAAGGCCAGGGTCAGGTCGCCGGCGCCGTTCTCGCGGGTGCTGGCGCCCGAGGCCTTTCCGTGGGTCGTCAGGAAGGGTGACCAGGCGGCCTGGACTTCCAGCCGGTCGGTCAGGCCCGCGCGCAGCCCCAGGTCGCCATAGGCGGCTCTGTCGGTGGTGACGCCGGATTGGCGGTCGCGCTGGACGTCGGCGAAGGCGATCTCGGCCTGGAGGTGGCCCGCGTCGAGGATACAAGGCGGGCTGCCCTTGCCCGGCCGGTCGGGACAGAGGTCGCGCAGGGCGGTCTGCGCCGTCGCGGGTCCGGCGACCATCAACAGGCCGGTGAAGGCCAGCCCCTTGAAACGCATTAGCGGCCAGGCTCCACCAGGATTTTCACATGGGACTCGGGATCGCCGAGGGTGACGAAGGCCTGGGCCACTTCCGACAGGCCGACCTTGCCCGTGACCACGCGGCTGACATCGATCGCGCCCTCGGAGATCTGATGCAGGGTGTGGGCGAACTCCTCGGGCGAGTAGCCGAACACGAAGGTCAGTTCGATTTCCTTGGTGATGGCGATGGCCGGTTCGATCTTGTCGGTCTCCATGCAGACGCCGGCCACCACGATCTGGCTGCCCGCGGGGCTGGCCTCGATCAGGTGCTGCAGGATGCCCGGCGAGCCGACGCACTCGAAGACCACCGGCTGGCCGAAGGTCTTGCCCATCATTCGGGCCATGCTCTGGGCGGCGCGGGCCGTGGGGACGCCAAAGGCCTCCCAGCGGGCGTGGGGGCTCTCGGTCGCCGGGTCGATCACCAGGTCGGCGCCCAGCATCTCGGCGGCGGCGCGGCGGCGGGGCGAGTAGTCGGCGGCGATGACCGGGCCGTGGCCCTTGGCCTTCAACCCGGCGATGATCGCCAGGCCGACGGGCCCGCAGCCGACCACCAGGCTGACGCTGTCCTCGTCCAATCGGGCCTTGGCCACGGCATGGGCGCCGACCGCGAAGGGCTCGGTGAGCGCCGCCTGGTCGGTAGGCAGGCCGTTCTTGACCTCCAGCAGCATCATTTCCGACAGGATCATCCGCTCGGCGAATCCGCCCGGCAGGTTGTTGGAGTAGCCCAGCAGCTCCACCCCGGTCCCGGTGATGGTGGCCGGCACGCTGACCACGCGGGTCCCGGGCTTCAGCAGACCGGTGGTGCCGGGGCCGTACTCAAGGATCTCGGCGCAGAATTCGTGGCCGAAGACCGTGTCGGCGGTGGGGTCGAAACCGCCGCCCATGACCCCGCCGTCCCCGCCACCGCTGGCGCGGCGCGAGGTCTCGATCATGTGTTCCATGTGGTGCAGGGCGTGCAGGTCCGACCCGCAGATGCCGCAGGCCAGGGTCTTGACCAGGACCTGGCCTGCGCCGGGAGTCAGTTCCTCGATCTCATCGCAGACCAACTTCTTGTCTCGGCGAATGACGGCGCGCATGGCGTTCCCTCCCAGGGTTTGGGACAGCTTGCGGGCCCCGCGCGCTGATTTCCAGCCTGTCGTGGCGGAATGCGGGCCGCCTTGCCCGCCGGGGCGCAATCCCCTAACCCTCCGCCCTTGAATGAAGTGGCGCCAACGCGCGCCGAAGGGAGCCCCAGATGAGCCTAGCCTTTCTCTTCCCCGGCCAGGGCAGCCAGGCCGTGGGCATGGGCGCCGACCTCGCTGAAGCCTTCGCCAGCGCGCGCGAAGTGTTCCAGGAAGTCGACGACGCCCTTGGCCAGAAGCTGTTCAAGCTGATGAAGGAGGGGCCAGAGGACCAGCTGACCCTCACCGAGAACGCCCAGCCGGCCCTGATGGCCGTCAGCCTGGCGGTTAGCAGGACGCTGGAGAAGGAATTCAAGATCGGCATCGATAGGGCCGCCTTCGTGGCAGGCCACTCGCTGGGTGAGTATTCGGCGCTCGCCGCCGCCGGCGCCATCAGCCTGGCAGACACCGCCCGGCTGCTGAAGCTGCGCGGCCAGGCCATGCAGCGCGCCGTGCCGGTGGGCGAGGGGGCCATGGCCTCCTTGATCGGGCCCAAGAGCGACGTGGCGCTCGCCGAGGAAGCCGCCAAGGCGGGCTCGGCCATCGGGGTCTGCGTCGTCGCCAACGACAACAACAACGGCAATGTGGTGATCTCCGGGGCCAAGGCCGCCGTCGACGCCGCCATCGAGAAGGCCAAGGAGCTGGGCGCGCGCGCCATCCCTCTGAACGTCTCGGCGCCCTTCCACTGTCCCCTGATGCAGCCGGCCGCAGACGAAATGGCGCGGGCGCTCGGCGCGGCCACCATCCTGGCGCCCCGCGCGCCGCTGGTGGCCAATATCACCGCGCGGCCGACTCTCGACCCGGAAGAGATCCGCCGCCTGCTGGTGGAACAGGTGACCGGCCGCGTCCGTTGGCGCGAGAGCATGATCTGGCTGGTGGAGGAGGGCGGGGTCACCCGCTTCGCCGAGGCTGGCTCGGGCAAGGTCCTGTCGGGCATGGCCAAGCGCATCGCGCCCGACGCCGAGGCCACGCCGCTCAATACCCCAGCCGACCTCGAAGCTTTCGCGAGCAGCCTCTGATGTTCGAACTCACCGGAAAGACCGCCCTCGTCACCGGCGCCACCGGCGGCATCGGCGGCGAGATCGCCCGAGCCCTGCACGCCCAGGGCGCCCACGTGGTGCTGTCGGGGACCCGAGAGGCCGTCCTGGCCGAACTGGCCAAGGCGCTGGGGGACCGCACCTCGATCGCGCCCGCCAACCTCGCCGACGCCGAATCAGTGGACGGCTTGATCGCCAAGGCTGAGGCGGCCTCCGGCAGTCCGCTGGACATCCTGGTGGCCAACGCCGGCATCACCAAGGACGGCCTCTTGATGCGCATGAAGGACGAGGACTGGGACTCCGTCCTGAAGGTGAATCTGGAGAGCTACTTCCGACTCAGCCGCGCGGCCATGCGTGGGATGATGAAGCGCCGGGCCGGCCGGATCATCGGCATCACCTCGGTGGTGGGGGTGATGGGCAATCCCGGCCAGGCCAACTACGCGGCCTCCAAGGCCGGCATGATCGGCTTCTCCAAGGCTCTGGCGCAGGAGGTCGCGACCCGTGGGATCACGGTCAATTGCGTGGCTCCGGGCTTCATCGAGAGCCCCATGACCGACGCTCTGAACGAGGCCCAGAAGGCCCAGATCCTGGCGACTATTCCCGCCGGCCGCCTAGGTTTGGGGAGCGATGTGGCCGCGGCGTGCGTTTACCTGGCCAGCGATGAGGCCGCTTACATGACGGGGCAGACCCTGCATGTGAACGGCGGCATGGCGATGATCTGAACTGTTGGCCTAGGCTGACCAACCATGCTACGGCCACGCCCGAAGCGGTTGGGCCAAGGCCGAAATCGAAGCTCCGTAACGGTTGACAACATGTCGGCGGTCACGGATGGATCAAGTGACTAATTGAGGAACTAAACCTGATGTCCGACATCCTCGAGCGCGTGCGTAAGATCGTCATCGAACACCTCGACGCCGATCCGGAGAAGGTCACCGAGAAGGCGAGCTTCATCGACGATCTGGGTGCCGACAGCCTCGACAACGTCGAACTGGTGATGGCCTTCGAAGAAGAATTCGATATCGAGATCCCCGACGACGCGGCGGAGCACATCCAGACCGTTGGCGACGCGGTGAAGTTCATCGGAGAACGTCTGGGCGCCTAAAGCCTGGATATCGTTCAAGATTTGACCGCCGCGAAGCTCATATGAGCCGCGGCGGTCTGCGTTTTGGAGCTCCCCTATGCGTCGAGTCGTGGTCACCGGCATCGGTCTGCTGACCCCCTTGGGGCAGGGAACCGAACTTTCTTGGCAAGCTCTCCTGGCGGGTAAGTCGGGAGCCGGTCGGGTCACGACCTTCGACCCGACCAACTATGGCTGTCAGGTGGCCTTCGAGGTCCCGCGCGTTGACGGACGTGGCGGCGGCGGGCCCGACGTTCCGGGCTCCTTCGACCCCGACCAGACCATGAGCACCCGCGACCAGCGCCGGGTCGACGACTTCATCCTCTACGCCATGGCCGCGGCCGACGAGGCGGTGAAGGATTCGGGCTGGGTCCCCGAGACCGAGGAAGACAAGCAGCGCACCGGGGTCATCATCGGCTCGGGGATCGGCGGCCTGGCCACCATCGAGAAGAACGCCATCGAGCTGCACGAGAAGGGCCCGCGCCGCATCGGCCCGTTCTTCATCCCCTCGGCCCTGATCAACCTGGCCTCGGGCCAGGTCTCCATCCGCTACGGCTTCAAGGGTCCCAACCACTCGGTGGTGACGGCCTGCGCC
>JAYVDG010000069.1:0-2677 GCA_043749525.1 Phenylobacterium sp. | reverse complement strand
ATCGCCATCCTGGGCGCCAAGGCCGCCCTGGTGGTGGGAAACGACACCGGCCCGCTGCACCTGGCCGCGGCCACCGGCGCGCCGACCATCGTGCTGTTCTCGCGGGCCTCGGATCCCAACCTGTCGGCCCCGCGTGGCCACGTGGCGGTCTTGCAGGCCGACAATCTGGGCGATTTGGCTGTGGCGAGCGTCGCACAGGCGGCGAATGCTTTGGCCCCAGCCCCCGGCGGCGCTTGATCGCGGGGAGCCGCAGGGTCATATACTAGCTGAACACCCCGGAGCGCTCCCGCGCGGCCGGTGCGTTCGCCTTGAAACAGCTCACGGAGCAAAAGCCTATTCGCCGCCCCATGCAGGCGCCGCCCGTCAAAGACGGACCGCGCATCAATGACGACATCCGCGTCCCAAAAGTTCTGCTCATCGATCAGCACGGTGAGAAGCAGGGCGTGATGCCGACCTCTTCCGCTCTGGAGGCCGCTGAAGAAGCTGGCCTCGACCTGGTCGAGATCGTGCCGAATGCTGATCCGCCCGTTTGCAAGATCCTGGACTACGGCAAGTTCAAGTTCCAGGAGCAGAAGAAGAAGAACGAGGCGCGCAAACGCCAGAAGGTGGTGGAGATCAAGGAGATCAAACTCCGTCCCAACATCGACATCCACGACTACGAAGTCAAAGCGCGCTCCATGCACCGCTTCTTCGAAGAGGGCGACAAGGTGAAGGTCACCCTGCGCTTCCGTGGCCGCGAACTCGCTCACCCCGAACTTGGCATGAAGCTGCTCCAGCAGGTGAAGGCCGACTTCGAGCCGGTGGCCAAGGTCGAGTACGAGCCCCGCATGGAAGGCCGCCAGATGATCATGATCCTGGCGCCCCGCTAAACCACGACGACAATACCGAAGGCGGCCGTCCCCCAGGGGCGGCCGCTTTTTCGTGGGTTCATCGGGTCTGCGACAACCAAGCGTCACGCTAGGTCTTTACGCCCCTGGCGGGGCAGCCTAACACCGGTCCATTATGTCTGAATCCGAGCCGTATAAGGCCCCGGCGCCGCGTTTTGCGGCGGCGTCGCTGATCGCCGTTATCTTTATCAACATGTTGGGCTTCGGGATCATCGTCCCGTTGTTGCCCTTCTACGCCAAGTCCTTCGACGCGGCGCCCTGGCAGATCGGGCTGATCTTCGGAGCCTATTCGGTGGGCGCCTTCTTCGGCGAACCCCTGTGGGGCCGACTGTCGGACAAGTACGGCCGCAAGCCGCTCTTGATCTCCACTATCACGGGCAACTGCCTCTGCTACCTGGCGCTGGCCTTCGCCCCCAATATCTGGGTGGCCTTCGCGATCCGCCTGGTGGGCGGGCTCGCGGCCGGCAATGGCGCGGTGGTGCAGGGCTATATCGCCGACGTCACCCCGCCGGAGAAACGCGCCCGCCAGATGAGCTATCAGGGCGCGGCCTGGAACGTCGGCCTGATCATAGGCCCGTCGGTGGGCGGCTTCTTCGCCCACACCGGCATGGGCCCGGCCGGCTTCCGAATTCCCCTGTTCATCGCCTCGGGCCTCGCGGCCCTGTGCGTCATCGCGATCACCATCGTCATCAAGGAAAGCCGCGTCCGCGAGGAAGGCATCACCCATCGGCCCAGCCGCTGGTCGGCCATCGGCGAGGCCGTGGGCCACCCCGTGATCGGCCGCATGATGCTGCTGACCTTCCTGGTGGGTTTCGCCTTCACCGGCATCGAGAGTCAGTTCGGCCTCTGGTCCCAGGCCCGGTTCGGCTGGGGCCCGCGCGACATCGCCGTCTGCTTCGCCTTCACCGGCGCGACGGCCTTCTTCTTCCAGACCCTGGTCACCGGCCGGATGTCCGAGCGCTTCGGCGAGGGGATCATGCTGTCGGTTGGCATGGGCATGACAGCGATCGCCGCGGCCCTGCAGGTGTTCTCCATCAACGGCTACATGACCATCGCCCTGATGTGCCTCACAGCCGCCGGCCAGTCCGTGGCCTTCCCCAATGTCGGCGCGATCATCTCGCGCACCGCCGATCCGCATAAGCAGGGTCAGATCATGGGCCTCAACAACGCCACCGGCGCCTTGGCGCGGGTGACTGGCCCGATCTGCGCCGGGCTGATGGTGCCGCTGCTGCGGGACGGCCCCTTCATCCTGGGGGCTCTGGTGGTGACGCCCGCCATCCTGCTGGCCCTGTCGGCGACCCGGCGGGCCATCGCCATGGGCAAGCTCAACGAGACGGCCTCGTGACGCTCTCCACCGAGAAGCAGGACCTCCGCGCGCTGGTCATTCTGCTCTCGGTGGTGTTCCTCAACATCGCCGGCTTCGGCGTGGTGATCCCACTGCTGCCCTTCTTCGGCAAGGCGTTCAACGCCCCGGCCTGGCAGATCGCCCTGCTGTTCTCGATGTTCTCGGCCGGCCAGTTCCTGGGCGAGCCCTTCTGGGGCCGCCTCTCGGACCGGGTCGGCCGCCGCCCGGTGCTGATCGTCACCATCGCGGTCAGCGCGCTCTGCTATGTGGCGCTCGCCTTCTCCCCCAACATCCTGTTCGCCTTCGCCGCGCGGTTCGCCGGCGGCTTCTTCGCCGGCAATATCTCCACCCTGCAGGGTTGCATGGCCGACATCACCCCGCCGGAGAAGCGCGCCGGCCGCATGGGGGTGATGGGCTCGGCCTTCTCCATGGGCTTCATGACCGG
>JAYVDG010000068.1:0-2679 GCA_043749525.1 Phenylobacterium sp. | reverse complement strand
GGGTGGTGGTGATCCGCACCTGGCCGGCCACGGTGGGCGCGGCCGAGAAGGCGTAGCGCAGGGTGTTGCTGGTGGCGGTCACCGTGCTGCCGTTGGTGCCGCTGGTGGCGTCGACGATGTTGAAGCTGGCGCCGTTGGCGATCGGGCCGGTCACCGTCACCAGCACCTTCAGGCCGTCACCGATGGTGGCCGCGCCGACCGGCACGATCTTGCCGTATAGCGAGGGGCTGAAGATGGTGGTGTTGATGGTGCCCGCCACCGGGATGGCGAAGGCGCCCGCCACGTTCAGAGTGTTGGTGTCGAGGGTATAGGTCCCGGCCTTGACCTGGCCGGTGATCAGGGCGTTGCCGCCGGAAACCCGGACCAGCTTCAGGCCGCTGGCCGCGCCGACCGCGCCGTCGAAGATGCTGCCGTTGTTGAGCACCAGGGTGCCGGTGTTGGCGCCGGCGGTGTTGGTCAGGGCCGCCTTGACGGTCTGGCCCGAGCCCACGTTCACCAGGCCGTCGCCGGCGAAGTCCAGGGTCGAGCCGGTGTTGCTGGTGAAGCCGCGATTGAAGTTCACCGTCCCCGTGCCCGCCACGGTGAAGGTGGTGGCGTAGACCGGACCGTTGAAGGTCACGGTGCTGCCGCCGACGCCGCCGGAGATGTTGAGGAAGGTCGAGCCGGTGGACCCGACGAAGCCGGTCACCGTCGAACTGTTGTTGAAGCGGATATTGGCGGTGTTGGCCGCCGAGGTGGTGATCCCACCGCCGGCGTCATTGCCGGTGTTGATGTCCTGGGCGCCGACGGTCAGGGTTCCAGGTCCTTGGGTGTCGACCCCGCTGGCCACCCCCACGGGTCCCACCACCCCGGGCAGCACCACCACCTCGCGCGCCACAGCCATTGTCGCAAGAGCCGCGAGCGCGAGGCTCAGCGGCGGAATCAGGAACATATGTTTCATGGCGGCCCCCTCCAGGGTCCGTAGGCAGTCTTCGATGAGGTCTTGCCGCTGGGTCGCGCGGGCTGCCTGAAACGCACCGCCGGAGCCTCGCCGCGCTTAAACAGCGCAATCGTGGCCGTTCTTAAGCGCTCCGTGTACGAATCGGTTCCACGCCGTCACCGCTTGGTGTTCACACAAGGCGCGATGATCGGAATTCGCAGTCCAGCCGGCTATCGCCACAATGTATGCTGGGCTCGTGCCCGCAAGATGCTCCACTTCTGGGGGAGCTGTCACCGAAGGTGACTGAGGGGGACTTTGACCCTTGTTTTGCTGAGGTGAGTGTCGACTACGTCGATCCCCCTCCGGCGCGGACCTACGGTCCGCGCCACCTCCTCCACATCGGCGCGACGCGCCTGGGGGAGGATCTCAACCCAGCTTCCCGTCCGCGGCGCTCACCGCAGCGCCCGCATCGGCCTTGAACCCCTGGGCGTTGAGCGCCTCGCACAGCGCCGTCAGGCACAGCCGCACGTGCCAGGCCGTCGCCGAGGCGCCCATCAGCCCGATCCGCCAGATCCTGCCCTTCAGGGGGCCGAGGCCCGCGCCGATTTCCAGGCCCCACTTGGCCAGCACGTAGGCGCGCACGGCGGCCTCATCGACGCCCTCGGGGACGAGCACGGCGTTGAGCTGCGGCAGGCGGTGAGCCGGCTCCACCAGGAACTTCAGGCCCGCGGCCTCGATCCCGGCGGCCAGGGCCTCGTGGGACCGGGCGTGGCGCACGAGGACGGCCTGCTGGCCTTCCTCGAACAGAGCCACCAGGCTCTCATGCAGGCCATACAGCGCATTGATCGGCGCCGTGTGGTGATAGGTCCGGCCGCCCTCGCCGCCCCAGTAGGCCATCAGCAGGTTGAAATCCAAAAGCCAGTTGCGGACCTTGGTGGTCCGGCCGCTGATCGCCGTCTGGGCGCGCGGCGACAGGCAGATCGGCGACAGGCCGGGCGGCGCCGAGAGGCACTTCTGAGTGCCGGAATAGATGACGTCGGCGTCCCAGGCGCCGGCGTCCACCGTGATGCCGCCCAGCGAGGTAACGCAGTCCACCACCGACAGAGCGCCGTACTTGCGGGCCAGGGCGCAGAGAGCCGCCGCGTCGCTCTTGGCGCCGGTGGAGGTCTCGGCGTGGACGAAGGCCAGCACCTTCACGGGCGCCCCGGCCATCGCCGCCTCGACCTTGGCCGGATCGACGGGCTGGCCCCACTCGAATTCGACCTTGATCACCTCGGCCCCGGCCCGGTCGGCCATGTCAGCCATGCGGCCGCCGAAGGCGCCGTTGATGGCGATCACCGCCCGGTCGCCCGGCTCCAGCAGGTTCATGATCGCCGCCTCCATCCCCGCCGTCCCCGGCGCCGGCAGCGGCACACAGGCATAGCCGTCGGCGTTGAACAGCCGCGACAGCCCCGCCTTGATCTCCTCCATCAGGTCCTGGAACGCCGGGTCCAGGTGGCCGATAGTCGGACGCGCGAGCGCCGCCAGCACGCGCGGGCTGACGTCGGACGGGCCGGGCCCCATCAGGATACGGCGCGGCGGCTGGAAGCTCTGCATGAGGTGTCCCCGAACAAGATGGCGCGGGGACGATTAGGCCGCGAGGGCCCTCAGCGCAATGTCAGGCCTAAGATCCTCCCCCAGGCGCGCAGCGCCGATGTGGGGGGTGAGGAGCGCCGGGTCGCACTTGCGAACCGGATGTGATCGACAACGACTTGTCGATC
>JAYVDG010000067.1:0-2680 GCA_043749525.1 Phenylobacterium sp. | reverse complement strand
GGATTTCCGCAGAAGACGCCGTGGCGCTCACCCCCAGGATCGAGCGGGCCTCGACCTCGCTCATGGATCCGCTGGCGCGGGGCGGCAGGACGCCGGTGCGCCGGGTCGAGATGGCGAAGCCCAGGCCCAGCACCACCAGGACGATGGCCGAGCCCCAGCTTCCCCTAAGGCCCACATAGGCCGCGCCGGCGAAGGCCGCGACCGCGAAGCCGCCCGACAGGAAGCGCCACTCGCGGCGCTTGAGCACCGGCTTGCCGCCGTTGGCCCAAATCAGCAGCGCCAGGATCACGCAGCCCAGCGCGATATAGGACACTACTGGGCGGCCATCAGCTCATCGCCCACGTCCAGCCCCAGCGACCCCACCAGGGCCCGCAGCTCCTGGCGGGCGGCCACGTGCTGCAGGGACATGGCCACGGGACGGATGGTGGGCGACAGGTCGGCGATAGTCAGGCCGAAGGGGAAGAGCTCGCGATAGATCACCCGGTCGCGCAGGCCTGGACCGACGCGGAAGCCGACGCGACGCGACAGGGCCTGGACGCGCTCGTCCACCCGGCGGCGGTTGCGGGCCTCGGTGGGCGCTAGGCGATTGCGCAGCACCACCCAGTCGATGGACTTGCCCGAGGCGGCCGCTCGAATCTTGCGGCTGTTCCAGACCGTCTCGGAATAGAGGCTGGGGCGCTTCAGATCGAGGGTGACGGGGTCGACGATGCCCAGCATGTCGAAGTCGACGAAACTGTCGTTCATCGGTGTGACGATCAGGTCGGCCATCCCGTGGGCGGCGCGGCTGACGGCGGTGTCGCCGCCGGGCGTGTCGATCAGGATGTAGTCCGAGGCCTCGGCGGCGGCGAAGGCCTCATCGAGTCGGCCCAAGGCCTCCTCGTCGGTGGCCTTGGCCAGATCGGCGCTGAGCGGGTGTTCGACCGGCATGGGGGCGCTGACGCCGTTGGCGGCCAGCCAGGCGGCGCGGTGGGCGAAGAAGTGGCCCATGGACTGCTGGCGCAGGTCGAGGTCCAGCACCGAGACCCGGGCGTTGGAATGCAGCAGGGCCGTGGCGATATGGATGGCCAGCGTCGACTTGCCGGCGCCACCCTTCTCGTTACCGACCACAATGACCTTGGGTTGGGACATGGTTCTCTAAAACTCCACACCATCTGAGTCGGCGTCGTCGCGCTGATTCGATTGGTTAACAGGTGAGGCCGCCACCCCTGCCCCGTCAACGCGCCTGACGCCGCCGCCTGTGGACGGATGGCCGCATCAAAGTCATAAGCGGCCCGCCTTTCGAGACGGAGCCTCTCCCATGCCGCCGCCCATCGTCCGCACCGTCGCCGATCTCCGCAACCAAGTGGCCGCCTGGCGCAAGGCCGGCGAGAGCGTCGGCCTGGTCCCCACCATGGGCGCTCTGCACAGCGGTCATCTGTCACTGGTGACCCTGGCCAGGACCAAGGCGCAGCGCGTGGTGGCCAGCGTCTTCGTCAACCCGACCCAGTTCGCGCCGCACGAGGACTTCGACGCCTACCCCAGGGACGAAGCCAGGGACGCGGGCCTGCTGGAGAGCGCCGGCTGCGACCTGCTGTTCGCGCCGACGGTGGCTGAGATGTACGCGCCGGGCTTCTCCACCACCGTCACGGTCAGCGGCGTGTCCGAGCCCCTGGACGGCGCGGCCCGGCCGGGCCACTTCGCGGGCGTGGCCACGGTGGTGAGCAAGCTGCTCCTGCAGTGCGGCCCAGACGTCGCGGTGTTCGGCGAGAAGGACTACCAGCAGCTGCAGGTGATCAAGCGGATGGTGGCCGACCTGGACATCCCCGTGGAGGTGATCGGCGCGCCGACGGCCCGCGCCGACGACGGCCTGGCCCTCTCCTCCCGCAACGCCTACCTGACGCCGGCCGAACGCGAGGCCGCCCCCAGCCTGGCCGCCGCCCTGCGCGACGCCGTGGAACGTCTGCGTTCAGGCACGCCGGTGGACCGCGTGGAGAACACCGGCCGCGCCGCGATGGAACGGGCCGGCTTTTCCCGCATCGACTATTTCGAGGTGCGCGACGCTTCGAGCCTGGCGCAGCTGGGTCCCGGCCCCATCACCGGCCCGGCCCGCATCCTGGCCGCCGGCGTCCTCGGCAAGACCCGGCTGATCGACAACATGGCGGTGTAGCGCCGGGAGGGAGCACCCTTCTCTCCTTCCGCGGTCGACCACGCCTTTTTGATCGTCATGGCCGGGACAAGCCCGGGGATGACGATGGCTATTTGGATCGAAGCCGTTGGAGCGCCAACCCAGCTACCAGGCTCCAGCTTCGCGAAGCTGGCGGGCCAGCTCCATCGGGATCTCGCCGTCGGCGCTGGTGTCGAGGTCCGGCGGCACGTCCTTGGGATCGAAGTAGCGCCAGCCCTGGAAGGCGCGCCGCGGGGTCGGGGCGACGCGGATGATCTCCGGGTCCAGGGTGATCTCGCAGCGGGCGTTGGGGTGTTCCCCCACCGTGCGGACGCCGAGGATCCGCTGACGGCAGAGGATCATGCCCTTGAAGATCCGATACAGCGACCCGCCGCCGATCAGTTCGTCGGCCCGCTTGGGGCTCATGCGGGTGTGCAGCAGCCAGGGCTCGCTGGTGTCCTGGTGATAGGCCAGCAGGTCCTCGATGGTGTCGCAACCGACACAGAGGCGCAGCATGTGCAGGGCCATCAGGCAGAC
>JAYVDG010000066.1:0-2682 GCA_043749525.1 Phenylobacterium sp. | reverse complement strand
CCGGGGCCGTCGTGGCCTTCGCCACCCGCGCCGGCCTCACCGCCCGACACGAGGTGGTGGAGGTGCTGCACCTGGCCGGGGCCGAGGACGACTTCATCGCCCGGCTGTTCCAGATGCGGTTTGCGCGCATGGCCGCGCTGGCGGGCTTGTTCGGCGCGGGCGGGGCGGCGATCATGGGGGCGATACTGCGCCTTATGGGAGGGGGCCAAGGCTTGACCCCGGTGCTGCCCATCGCCTGGACCGACCTGCTGGCCGTCCTGCCCTGTCCCGTGGCGGCGGGGCTGGTGGCGGCCATCGCCGCGCGCCTGACCGCCCAGGCCCTGATCGCGAAGATGACATGAGAAGCCTGGTCGCAATCCTGGTGGCCGCCCTGATCTGGGCCGTGGGCCTGCTTTCCTTCGCGGCGAGGATCGAGAATTCGACCCCCATGGCCGAGCCGCCGCGCGCCGACGGCATCGTGGCCCTGACCGGCGCCGGCTCCAACGAACGCCTGGCCGCCGCCGTCAGCCTGCTGGAGGACGGCAAGGCCGCCCGGATGCTTGTCTCCGGGGTCAATCCCGAGGCCAGCCGCGAAGACATCCGCACGGTGAGCAAAGCGGTCCGCCGGCTCTATGACTGCTGCGTGGACCTGGACTTCACCGCCGCCGACACGGTGGGCAATGCGCGGGAGACCGCCGACTGGGCCCACAAGCTGCACTACAAGAGCCTGATCGTGGTCACCGCCGACTACCACATGCCCCGCGCCATGCTGGAGCTGCGAGCCACCATGCCCGAGATCGATCTGCGCCCCTATCCGGTGGCGACTAGGATCGTGAACGCCAAGCGCTGGTGGCGCACCAGCGGCGGCGCGCGCTTGATGATCGTGGAATATTCCAAGTATCTGGCGATCCTCGGCCGCGAGGCCGTGCGGAAGCTGGGGCCTAACGACGCCCCAGCCCAAGACAAGAAGGCCTGACCTTGCAGAAGCTTCGCTCCCTGACCTTCGCCGTGGTGTTCTACGCCTGGTCGGTCTTCGTCTCCCTGGTGATCCTCACCCCGCTGCTGATCGCGCCGCGCAGTTGGACGGCCGCGACCTTCGGCCTGTGGAGCCGGGGCATCCGTTTCCTGCTGAAGGCGGTCGCCGGGATCGAGGTCGAGGTGCGTGGGCGCGAATTCATGCCCACCACAGCGGCCCTGGTGGCGCCCAAGCACCAGTCGATGTTCGACGTGTTCTCCCAGTTCTCCCTGCTGCCCGACGCCTGCTTCGTCACCAAGAAGGAGCTGCTGATGATCCCCTTCTTCGGCTGGTTCGCCATGAAGGCGACCATGATCAGCGTCGACCGCGCGGGGCATTCCACGGCGCTGCGCAAGCTGGTCCGCGACGCCAAGGACCGCTTCAAGATCCCCCGCCAGCTGGTGATTTTCCCGGAGGGCACCCGCGGCGATCCGGGCGCGCCCGGCGACTACAAGCCCGGCATCGCGGCCCTCTATCGCGAGCTGGAGCTGCCGGTCTATCCCATGGCCACCAACGCCGGGGTCCACTGGTCGCGAAAGGGCTTCAACCTGACGCCGGGGACCATCGTCTTCGAATATCTGGAACCGATCCCGCCGGGCCTGAAGCGCGGCGAATTCATGCGCACCCTGGAGGAGCGGATCGAAACCGCCACCGAGAAACTACTCAGTGCGGATCCTGCCTATCGGCCACCGGTCGCGGCCGCCTAACCCCGTGATCGTCATCCTTGGGCTTGTCCCGAGGATCCATAGACACCGTGCCGGCCACAGCCCCGCGAACGGCGCCGCTATGCATTTTCCAAACTTCGGAGATCATGGATCCTCGGGACAGGCCCGAGGATGATGTGGTTGGATGGATCTGAGCCCTCAGCCCAGCTCGCTTTGCTCGACCAGAGCCAGCAGGCGCGACATGACCCCGTCGCGGACGCCTTCCTCGCGAAGGTTGTTCACGAGGTCGCGCAGGTAGTCGACGTTCTTGCCCGAAAGCCCCGTGGCCCCGGCGATCAGTTCGGCCTGGCGCTCCAGGCTGAGCGCGCCCGCCCACTGCGGATGGTGGGTGTCGGAGAGGAAGACCAGGGTCTCGATCCGGCGGCCGTCAGCGAGGCGCACATTGGCGCTGCTCTCCACATAGGTCTCGGTGGGCTGCTCGCGTTCGCGCAGATAGGCGTAGACCTCGTCCCAGTCGCCTTGCGCCACGCGATAGGCCGCCCCGCGCACGGCGCCGCCAGGCGCGAGACCCAAGACCAGTCCCGGACGTTCATAGGTGCCACGGTGGTGGACGGAATAGATGCAGAAGGCGCGGCGGCGGCCATGTAGGGTGGCGCTCTGGCGTTCGACGTACGCAAATCCAGGCCGCCACATCAACGACCCGTAACCGAAAACCCAACGCTCAACAGACATGGCCCGCCGTTCCAAAACCCCCGAAGCACCCCCTGTGCCCGATCCCGAACCCACCCGCAAACCGCGAAGGTTCTGGCTCTATGCGCCATTCGTCGTCCTGCTCATCGCCATGGCGGGGTGGACCGCCCTGTGGCTGCAGGTGCGCGGTCAGGCCGCGACCCGGATGGACGCCGCCGCCGACCAACTGCGGAAGGCCGGCTACGAGGTCTCGTGGAAGGACCGCACGCTGGGCGGCTATCCCTTCCGCCTGGACGTGGTGCTGACCGACGCCCGCATCCGCGAGCCCGGCGG
>JAYVDG010000065.1:0-7476 GCA_043749525.1 Phenylobacterium sp. | reverse complement strand
TCGGCGGCCCGGTCAGCGAAGGCGCGGCCCGACGCCATAGCGTTGGTGTAGCTCAGCCGTGCGGCCGCCTCATCTCGCCAGGCCGAGGTGGGCGCGCGGCTTCCGTAGGAGACCTGAGAGGTGTCGCGGCCCCAGGCGTTTGCGAAGGCCGGCGTTGCGCCGAGATAGCGTTTGAGGGCGCAGGACTGCTGCACGCGCCAAGCCGGCGCCGCGTGGGCTCCGGTGGCGACGGCCGCCAACAGGAGCGCGAAGGACAGTCTGCGCTTCATCGTCAGAGAGGATGCCCGCCCAGAACCGTGATCGCAATAACCGTGACCAAGGTCATGACGGCGAAGAAGACATGTCCCACGTCGGGAACCCCCAGAATCGTATTCTTGATACGATCCTAGTCAGGCCTGGGACGGGCACATGACGCAGTTGGACTATGGCCCCGCGCGGGGCGGGGCCACGTCGTTCTTACTTGTCGACCGCCTTGGAGACGACCGTACCGACCGCCGCGCCGGCGGCGGCGCCGACCGGACCTCCGAGGACGGCGCCTGTGACTGCGCCAGTCGAGGCGCGCTGTTCAACGTTGTGGCCACAGGCCGCCAGGGTGACGGCGACGCCCGCGATGGCAAGAAGGGCAAGGGTTTTTCGCATGACATAGCTCCGGTTCAGGATGTCTCGGCGGAAGAACGGCGGCGGACAGTGGAGGTTCCCGACGCGGTCCGAGGACCGGTCATCCACAGGCTATTTTATGCTGCACTGCAATACGGGGTTGCGAATCGTAAACCTTCCGTTCATAAGCACGGCAACTTCGCCATGGCCTGTCTTCCGACGTGTAAGGAGCAGGCCCGCTGCGGAACGCCGCCAGCAAGTGCAGGGGCGTCGAGTGGCAACGATGTCTGGGGGCGCTTCCGCCCTCGCCACACGGGACAACCACCCTTTGCTATCCAAACCTCAGGCGCGCGCCGATTGGCGTGCGTTGACCAGTGCTGTGCTGCTGGGTTCGGGCGTTGGCCTGGGCCTTGGCGCCGCCTATTTGGCCGGCGGGATGGCGCGCGCCACCACCGACCACCAACGCACGGCTCGTCTGGCCGAAGCCGCCGCCGGCGGCTTCTCCGAGTCTGTTCTTCAACGTGAAGCCGCCGATATGGATCCCGGCGTTCTGCGCGTCGCCCGTCGTCACGACCCCTTCACCGTCGCCGGGGACGCAGAGCGCGACCGCCAGTCGTCGATCTTCGCCGCCCGCCTGGAAAAGCGCGACCGCAACCCGGCCTCCGCCGTGGTCCTGCGCGCCGCCTTCGCCGGCCCCCTGGTTCCGTCCGTCACCCCGTTCCGCATGGCCGGCGTGCTGGAAAGCTCGCGGGAGCTGGAGTGCCTGACCCAGGCTGTCTATTTCGAGGCCCGTGGCGAAACAGCCGTCGGCCAGCAGGCCGTGGCGCAGGTCGTCCTGAACCGCGTCCGGCATCCGGCCTATCCCAAGAGCGTCTGCGGCGTGGTGTTCCAGGGCGCGGCCCGGGCCCGCGGGTGCCAGTTCAGCTTCGCCTGCGACGGCTCCATGCGCCGGGGCCGCGAGGCCATCGCCTGGAACCGGGCCCGTAGCGTGGCCGCCCGCGCCCTGTCCGGCGGGGTCATGGCCTCGGTCGGCGACGCCACCAACTTCCACACCACTGGGGTCGCTCCCAACTGGGGTCCGCGCATGGTCCGCGTCGCCCAGGTGGGCATGCACGTCTTCTACCGCTTCGGCCGTGGCGCGGCGCCGGCGACCTATGTCGCCGACAGCCGGGCCGGGGGGCGTGAGCTGAACGCCGGCGAAGCCGTCTATGCCAGCCTGGTCCCGATGCCGGCCCAGGCCAATGCGCCGGACTTCCGCCTGGCCTCGGCCGTGGTGGTTTCCGGGCCCTCCGAAGGCGCAGAGCACAAGGCGGCCGAGGCTCCGGCGACGGCGCCCGCGCCGGCCGAGGTCAAGGCCGAGAAGGGCAAGCTGACCCCGGTCAGCCAGACCAAGCCCACCGAACCCGTCCCCAAGGCGCCGACCGCCTCCTGACGCTGGCTGCGTCGCCGCCGCATTCCGGGCGCCTGACGGGCGCATTGCCGCTTGCGGTGCGGATTGGCGCGCGCTGAAGCTCGCCCTTCGCCGATCTGAGCGAAGGAGTGCGTCGAATGCAGACCGGTGATCACAACGCCCAACTGGCCCAGGCCCTGCTGGGGTGCACCTATGACGAGCTCACCCCGGTCCAGCGCAGCGTCATCGACCTGATCGCCACCGAGTCCCCGAGCGGGCTCAGTCCCGAACTCTCCGGCGATGACCGCACCTTTTGGCAGCGGCTGGCCGACACCATCGCCGCGGTCGGCGGGTCCTGGGCTTTCATCTTCAGCTTCCTGGGCGTGCTAGTCGCCTGGGTGACCTGGAACGCGATCACCAAGACGCTGGCCTTCGACCCCTATCCCTTCATCTTCCTGAACCTCGTCATGTCGATGATCGCGGCCCTGCAGGCGCCGGTGATCATGATGAGCCAGAACCGCGCCGCGGCCCGCGACCGGATGAACGCCGAGCACGACTATGTGGTGAACCTCCGCGCCGAGCTGGAGATCATGCACCTGCACGACAAGCTCGACGCCCTGCGCAACCAGGAACTGGTGGAGGTCATCCAGGCCCAGACCGAGACCCTGAACCTGCTGAAGCGCGACATGGCGGCCCTGAATGCCAAGCGGGGCTAGGCCCGCGCCGCCCGCCGCAACGCCTGCGGCGGCTGGCCGAAGGCGCGCAGGAAGGCGCGGCGCATGCGCTCCGGATCGCCGAAGCCGACGCTTTCGGCCACCCGGTCGATGGGATCGGCCGAGGCCTCAACCCGCTCGCGCGCCGTCTCCAGCCGCAGGCGCTCCACGGCCTTGGCGGGCGTCATGCCGGTCTCAGCGGCGAAGGCGCGGGCGAAGTGGCGGGGGCTCATGGCCGCGTGGTCGGCCAGCTGGTCGACGGTGAGCGGCTGCTCCAGGTGCTCGCGCATCCAGTCCAGCAGGCTGGCGAACCGCCCGCCCTGGCCGCCCATCTCAATCAGGGCCGAGAACTGCGACTGGCCGCCCGGCCGGCGGTAATAGACCACCAGGGTCTGGGCGGTCTGGCGCGCGACATCCTCTCCGAGGTCCTCGGCGATCAGCGCGAGGCTCAAGTCGATCCCCGCCGTGATCCCCGCCGAGGTCCAGATCGGCCCTTCACGCACGAAGATGCGGTCGGCCTCCACCCGGACCTTGGGATAGCGCTTCTGCAGTTCGCCGCCGCGGGCCCAGTGGGTGGTGGCGCGCTTGCCATCCAGCAGTCCCGCCTCGGCCAACAGATAGGCGCCCGAACAGACGCTGGCGGTGCGCCGCGCCCTGGCCGCCACCCGTTGGATGTAAGCGCTCAACACCGGGGTCTTCGCGGCCTTGTTGGCCCCGATGCCGCCCGCCACCACCAGGGTGTCGAGATCCACGTCCAGGGCTTCCGCGCCCATGCCGGCGCCCGCTGAACTCATCACCAGCCCCGGCTCGGCGGCCATGACCTTCAGGCTGTAGGCGCCGGGCGCATAACGTCCCGCGATCTCGAACGCCCCCAACGGCCCGGCGGCGTCCAGCAGCTGGAAGTCGGGAAAGATCAGGAAGCCGATCTTGCGGGTCATGGCCGAATCTGAGGCAAGTTTGTCATTTCGGACGCAAGCTAGGCCTGACACCCTGATCGGGTCAACTTCCTGGAGTCGCCGCCATGTCCGACCTCGTCATCGTCTTCCCGCTCTATCCGGGCGTCACCCACCTCGACTTCACAGGCCCGCAGCAGGTGATGTGCCGCATCCCCGGCGCCAAGATCATCGTCGCCTCCATGGGCGGAACCGACATCGAGGCCGACGGCCTGACCTTCACCAACCTGGCCGACCTAGCCAAGGTCGAGGCCTGTGACGTGATCTGCATCCCCGGCGGGTTCGGCACCAGCGCGGCTATGCTGGACGACGCCTTCATGAGCCACATCAAGCGGCTGGCGGCCGGCGCCAAGTACCTCACCAGCGTCTGCACCGGCTCGCTGATCCTGGCGGCCACCGGGATGCTGAAAGGCAAGCGCGCCACCTGCCACTGGGCCTGGAAGGATCAGCTGAAGCCCTTCGGCGTCATCGTCACGGAGGGCCGGGTCGTGCGCGACGGCAACATCATCACCGGCGGCGGGGTGACCGCGGGCCTGGACTTCGCCTTCACCATGGTGGCCGAGTTGGCCGGTGACACGCTGGCCCAGTCGCTGCAGCTGGGCCTGGAATATTCGCCGGCCCCGCCGTTCAACTCCGGGACCCCCGACACCGCCCCGCCGGAGATCCTGGCGGCGGTGACGGCGATGATGGCCGGCGCCATGGGCGACCGTCAGGGGGCGGCCGAGGAGGCCGCCCGCCGGCTTGAGGCCGTCTAACCTCTAGGGGTCAGTGCGCCGAGCTGGTGTCCACCTCCCGGCTGGGCCGGGGGGTGAGCCAGACCAGGGCCGCAGCGATGGCGAAGACCACGGCGCAGGCTAGGAACAACTGGTTGGTGGCCAGCATCACCGCCTGCTGCCCCACCAGGTTGTTCACTGTGCCGATGGCCTGACCCAGTCCCATTGAGGGGGCGAGGCTGTCGACCGTGGCCTTGGCGTTGGGCATGGCGCTCACCAGTCGGCGTGGTTGCTGCTGGCGTTGTTCTCCCACACCGTATTGATCACCGAGGTGGCCGCCGCGCCGGCGATGGTGCGGATGAAGTTCAGCAGCCCCGAGGCGTCGGCGGTCTCCTCCGGGTCGACGGCGCCGAGCGCGATGGTGGTCACCGGCAGGAAGAACATCGGCATGGCCGCGCCGGCCACGAACAGCCACATCCCGATCTGCCAGAAGGTCATCTGGCTCTCGCCGTGGCTGCGCATGAAGGTGGTGAAGGCCAGCCACGAGACCCCGATGAACAGGATCCTGCGTGGGTCGATCCTGGTCATCGACTGGGCGACGATCGGGGCGCTGAAGATGGCCAGGATGCCGATCATGCCCGTGATGTAGCCGGCCCAGGTGGCGGTGTAGCCCATGTTGGACTGCAGCCAGAGCGGGGTCAGCACATTGGTGGCGAAGAAGGCCCCCATCACCAGGGCGAGCGTGATCATCGAGGTGCTGAAGCCCCGGTGGCGGAACACCTTCAGGTTCACGATGGGGTTCTTCTCGGTGAGCTCCCAGATCACGAAGGCCGCGAAGCCCACCAAAGCGACAACGCCCAGGGCGACGATCAGCGGCGACTGGAACCAGTCATGCTCCTTGCCCAGGTCCAGCAGGATCTGAAGGGCGCCAACCCAGATGATCAGCACGCCAAGGCCCACCCCGTCGAAGGGCGCCTGGCGCAGGGAGCCCTCGTAGCGCGACAGGGTGCGCCAGACCATGAATCCGGCCAGGATGGCGACCGGCACATTGACCAGGAAGATCGAACCCCAGCCGAAGGTGTCGCAGAGATAGCCGCCGAGGATCGGGCCGCAGACCGGCGCCACCAGGGTGGTGACCGCCCACAGACCCATGGCGGCGGGCCGCTTGTCCTCCGGGAAGATCTGCATCAGCAGCGTTTGCGACAGCGCCATCAGCGGGCCGCCGCAGACGCCCTGCAGGATGCGGAAGAAGACCAGCATGTCGAGCGTCGGCGCCAGGCCGCAGAGCAGTGAGGCGATCCCGAACCCGATCAGGGCGGTGGAGAAGGTGCGCACCGGCCCGAACCGGGCGGCGAGCCACCCGGTCAGCGGCACGGTGATGGCTTCGGCCACCGCGTAGGAGGTGATGATCCAGACGCCCTGGCTGGTGGACGCGCCGAGCGCGCCCGAGATGTTGGGCACCGAGACATTGGCGATGCTGAGGTCCAGCACCGCGGCGAAGTTGGCGAGCGCCAGCAGGATCCCGGCGCCCCAGAGGGCGGCGCCGGTCAGCGGCTGAGCGCGGCCGTTGGCGACTGTTGCGAGGGCCATGACGGTTGCGTCCTAGCGGCCGGTGGTGATCTGGGCGCTCATGGACATGCCGACGCGCAAGGGGTGGGCCTTCAGGTCGGCGGCGTTGATGGCGACGCGGACGGGCAGACGCTGCACGACCTTGATCCAGTTGCCGGTGGCGTTCTGGGCCGGGATCAGGGCGAAGGCCGACCCGGTGCCGCCGGAGACGCCGACGACCGTGCCGCGATACTTCACGCCGCCGCCGTAGAGGTCGGACTTAAGTTCGACCGGCTGGCCCACGCGGACCTTGCGCAGCTGCTGTTCCTTGAAGTTGGCGTTCACATAGGCCTGGTCCACGGGGACCACGCTCATCAGGGCCTGGCCCACCTGGACCCGCTGACCCACCTGGACGTCGTTCTTGGCGATGACGCCGGAGAGCGGCGCGCGGATGACGGTGCGGGCGAGGTCGAGCCTGGCCTGCTCGACCTTGGCGCGGGCGGCGGCGACCTCGGGATTGTCGGACTGGCCGACGCCGGAGATCAGGGAGGCGTTGACCGCGCGCTGACCCTCGGCGGTGCGCTGCTGGGCGACCGTGGCGACCGTGGCGGCCACGGCGGC
The DNA here is from genome assembly GCA_043749525.1 of Phenylobacterium sp. GTDB lineage: Bacteria > Pseudomonadota > Alphaproteobacteria > Caulobacterales > Caulobacteraceae > Phenylobacterium. Next base: position 941 of record JAYVDG010000065.1, on the reverse strand, counting down.
CTGGGCGGTGGCGAGGGCGTTCTGGGCCTGGGTCAGTTCATCGCCGGAGACAGCGCCCCCGGCCGCCAGCGCCTGGCGGCGGGCATAGTCGGTGCGGGCGCGGGCCAGGTTGGCGTTGGCGCTCGAGACCTGGGCGGCGCGGGCGCCGACCTCGGCGCGCAGGGCGTCGTCATTGGCGTAGTAGCCCACGACCCGGCGCTGCACCTGGGCGAGCTCGGCCTCGGCGCTCAGCAGGGCCAGGCGCGCATCGGCTGAGTCCAGCACCACCAGGGGCTGGCCCGCCTTGACGGCCTGGGTGTTGATCACCGGCACGGCCACCACGGCGGCGGCGGTCAGCGGCGCCACCTGGGCGGTGGCGGCGTCGACATAGGCGTTATCGGTCTTCACGTGCTGGCCGCCGGAGATCAGGCTCCAGCCGCCGAAGACGACGGCGCGACGGCCACTGTGCCGCCCAGCAGGGCGAACAGGCGGCCGCGCTTGGCCGGGGCGACAGGGGGGCGGAGACCGGAGCGGCGGGGGCTTCGGCGACGGCTTGCGTTTGGACTTCGTCGGAATCGTACATGGCGGGGAGGCCTTGAAGAGGGGGAGGAGAGGTGGAGATCAGGCGGCGGCGAACCCGCCGCCGAGGGCGCGGGTCAGGGCGATGTCGAGGAGGAAGGCGCGGGTCTGGAGGTCGGCCACCGCCCGCTGGTTCACGATCAGGGCGTCCTGGGCGGTGAGTACGTCGAGATAGGTGGAGAGACCGCCGCGATAGCGGGCGACGGCGATGTCGTGGGCCTGGCGGGAGGCGGCCAGGGCCTGGCGGCTTTCGCCCAGGCGTTCGCTCAAGGCCCTGGAGCTTGCGGCGGCGTCGGCCACCTCGCGCAGGGCCTGGACCAGGGTGTCGTCGTAGTCGGCGACGGCGGCGTCATAGTCGGCGGCGGCCGCGCCATAGGCCGAGC
>JAYVDG010000064.1:0-2688 GCA_043749525.1 Phenylobacterium sp. | reverse complement strand
ACCGCTATGACAGCGGCCTGGAGGGCGACGCGCCCCGGGTGGGCTTCTCGCCGCGCAAGGCCGCGCTGACCCTCTACATCATGTCCGGCCACCAGGATCAGGCCCTGATGGCCAGGCTCGGAAAGTACAAGACGGGCAAGGCCTGCCTCTATCTCAACAAGCTTTCCGACGTGGATCAAGGCACCCTGGAGCAGGTGATCGCTGGCTGCCTCGAATACATGAAGGCGGCCTATCCCGCGGCCTGATCGAACTTTTTGGCAGGCCCCTGCATCCACCGGGAGCCGCGGCGGCGACTAGGGATGAAACGGGGCGACGGACACCGCCCCGGAAATCACTCGGGGGCTCAAGCTCATGGACGTCTCAAGCATGGAAGACTTTTGGCACGGCTACTGGTGGCTGATCTTTCCCATCGGCGGCTTCATCTTCGCCGCCTGGGAGCGGTGGCTGAACTATCAGCGCAGCCGCGACACCCTGGACCTCATCAAGACCTACTCCGCCCAGGGCAAAGACGTGCCGCCCGAACTGCTGCGCCAGGTGCAGGACGACGCCGACGATGATGACCGTGATGACTATCGCGGCCGCCGCGGGCGCCGGGCCTATCGCCGCTACTACCGGTATGGACCTTACTGGCAGTTCCGCTCGGCGATCTATACCGGCGCGATCGCCGGCGCCTTCTGGGTGGCCTCGCAATATGCGTTCGTGCCGGGCACGGTCGGGCCGTTCCGGGTGGTGGCGGTGATCCTGACCTGCGTCGCCGTCGCCAACCTGGCCCTGGCGCTCCTGTCGTCGGCCTTCCGAGGCAAATGACGCCGGTGGCGCTCGACGGCGGCCATGCTCCGACGCAGGACATCGCCCGGCTCGTCGAGCGTCATCAGCAGGCGTTGCGGGCTTTCCTGCGCCGGGCCTGCGGCGACTGGGCCCTGGCCGACGACCTCGCCCAGGAAACCTTCCTGACCGCCTGGGACAGGATCGGGGACCTGCCTGCGGACACCAATGTGCGGGCCTGGCTCTGCGGGATCGGCTACAACAAGACCCTCACCGCCCTGCGCTCGGCCCGCCGGGCTCGGCGGCGGGAGGCGGACTATCAGGAGGCGGCGCCCGTGCCGGGCGCGCCGCATCCGGCCGACAGGATGGCCCTGGACCGGGCCATGGCCGACCTGCCGGTGGAACAGAGGGCCGCGGTCGCCCTCTGCCTCGCCGGGGACTTCAGCCACGCGGAGGCCGCCGAGGTTCTGGCCCTGCCGCTGGGCACAGTGAAATCGCACGTGACACGCGGCCGCGCGCGTCTGCTGCAAGCTTTGGGAAGAACCGATGACCCGGCCTGACGATCACCTCGCCGCCCTGTTCGCGCAAGACCTGCCGCCGCTACGCGATCCCGCCTTCTCGGCGGCGGTGCTGGAGGCGGTGGCGCGTCGCCGGTTCCAGCGGGAGCTGGCGTTCGCTGCGGCGGTCAGCCTTGTGGGCGCGGCGGCTCTGGCCGTGCTCTGGCCGGTGCTGCAGCCGGCCCTGCACGCCTTGGCGCAGGACCTGGGCCCCACCGTCCTGGCCCTGGCCGCGGCGGCGGCGATCGTCGCCGTGGCCACCGGGCGGGTCGGGGCTGACTTGAGTTTGAGATGATGACAAAGATTTCATGGCTGCGCTTGCATCTGTACGGGGCGGCGCGGGCCTCTTTCCTCACAGAAGCGGGCTGATATGCCCCAAACTGGAGAGACCACGTCATGGAAGCCGTCCTCATCGTCTTCATCGTTTTCGGTTCGATCGCCTCGCTGTTCCTGGTGCCGAGCTATCTGAAGAGCCGCGAACGCTCGCGCCTGCACGACACCCTCAAGGCCTCCATCGAGCATGGCCAGCCGATCCCGGCCGAAGTCATCGAGGCCATCACCAGCGACGTGAAGGTCAGGACGCCGGCCTCGCCGATGCGGGACCTGCGGGTCGGCATCATCTGGCTGGGCGTCGCCGTGGGCCTCGCCGCCTTCGGGTTCGCCATCAGCTTCGAGGAGCCGGACGCGCTCTATCCGCTGCTGGGCATGGCCGCCTTCCCGGGCTTCATCGGCCTGGCCTTCATCGCCATCTCGTTCTTCGGTCGCGGCAAGTAAGCGGATCCAGGGGAGCAAGCCCAATGTCGGGCGCAACACAACTCCGGTACGCCAGCCTCCACGATGTGGAACTCGCGACCCTGTCGGCCACGGGAGAACGGCGCGCCTTCGGCGAGTTGGTCCGGCGGCACGGCTCGGCGGTGCGAGGTCTGCTGCGCCGGATGGGCGCGGCCCACGCCGAGGCCGACGACACGGCCCAGGACGCCTTCCTGGCTGCGTTCGAGAGCATCACCGAGTTTCGCGGCGAGGGGACCTTCGCCGGCTGGGTCAAGCGTATCGCCGCCCGCCAGTACCTGAAGCGCCTGCAGCGTGAACGGCGTCTGGCGAGCCTGGCCGTCGAAGCCGAGGAGGGGACCGAAGGCGCCCACAACCCCGACGCCGCCGGCCGTATCGACCTGGATGAAGCCATGAAGTGTTTAGGCGCGGCCGAACGGCTCTGCGTGACCATGTGCTACGGCGCGGGCCTGTCCCACGTCGAGGCCGCGGACGCCTTGAATCTGCCGCTTGGAACGGTCAAATCCCATGTCAAACGTGGTCTGGAGAAACTCAGAACGCGACTGGCGCCTGAGGGTGCGGAGCTGGAGGGGAGGCG
>JAYVDG010000063.1:0-7490 GCA_043749525.1 Phenylobacterium sp. | reverse complement strand
AGACCCAGCCACTGCAGCGGCGCGATGGGGCGCTTCATGATCTTGAGCACCACCACCTGCCCCACCCCGATGGCGATGGCGACGGAGGCGGCGATGGTCGGATCGACCTTCAGGGTCACCAGGACCAGGAAGACGATGGTGGCCAGGAAATCGAGGACCAGGGGGCGGGCGGCGTAGAGCAGGGGATGCATGGGCGGGCTCTCAGGGCAGGGCGAAACGTGATGCCCAAAGGCTAGGGGACGACGCGGTTTTCCGCCTAACCCGCTCACGCAGAATCGGTGGCTGTCCACGAACCCGCCCGCCCATTCGCGCATCGCGAGCGGCGCAAACCTGGTTTTTGTCATCGGTTCTTCAATCCTGAACCAATCGGGCCTATATATCGGGGGTCGGGTTTCGGCCCGACTATGAGGATAAACGCGCACGTCATAAGCGGACTGGACCCGGGTGCGATTCCCGGCGGCTCCACCAATCTTCCCCCGGTTATCGCGGGCAAGTGCGGGGCCGATCAGCATCGACAGACGTCTAAAGGTGTTGCTTTCTTCCGGCTTGGCCCACCGTTTCGGGCCTTTATCTAAATGCGAACGATAACTTCGCTGAAGAAGTCCGTTTGGCCGCGTAAGCGACCCGATAGATTTCGACCTAAACTCCTAGCGTCTTAGCAGCGCTAGGCGGGGCCCGGAGGGCGCCTTGCAACAGAAGCCCTCCACCTTTCCCAGATCAGTTGAAGTGCGCGGGCCGGGCGCCGCCGCAGACGGCTTCGCGCGCGGCGGGCAGGAAGACGATGTAGTCCGGCTTCACCAGCGCCATCACCCGCCAGTCGAAGGTGCAGCGGTCCTCGTGGACCCAGGCGAGCTTGCCGACGTGGGCGGCGAAATAGGGCGGCATCGGATCGGCGGTGAAGCTGTCGCCGACGATCACGACCGTGGGGCCGGGCTTGCCGGTCTCGATCAGGAAGGGCTGCGCCGAGCGCGCCTCCAGCCCTGCGATCGGCGCACGGGCGACGCCGGGCGGCAGGACGGTGGCGTCGTGGATCTGCACCTGCTCGATGGCCTGGGGCAGGCCGGCCAGACGGCGTAGGTCGCCGTTGTCGAGGGCCACGACGCCCCAGGACAGCGCCGTGGGATCGATGCGCCAGCCGGGCTGGCCCATGGCGTCGACGACCTGGTCATAGGCCATGAGCGAGCCACGCAGGGACCAGTGGCTGTCGAGCTGGCGGTAGACCTGGCCCTCGGCGCGGGCGGCGCGCAGGACGGGGCGCAGGTCCACGGCGGCGACTCCGCATTGGGCGAGGTCCGCGAGGATCAGGTCGTACTCGGTGGGGGACTTGGCCGGCCCGGCCCAGTCGGGCGCCAGGTCCGGTTCGATCTCGGCCGGCGACGGGGCCAGGCTGGCCACCAGCTTCACGCCGGGCAGCTTGGCCTTGGCTTCGCAGACGAAGGCGGCGTAGTCGGCGGCGCGCGCCGCATCGACCTCCTGGCCGGTGGAGCGCAGCAGGCCGTCCACGAGGAACATCTGGCCGCCCCGGCCGGTGACGGCGGCAGCCGCGGCCCCCTCCCCGCCAAGCTTGCGTTGCAGCTTGGAGGCGGCCTGCATGAGAGGATCGCGGAAGCCGAAGTGGTCGGCGAGCCAGGCGTCGAGGACGCGGGGCAGCTTGCGCCATTCGCTCACCGTGGTCGGCATGGTCGGCGCGGGCGCCAAGCGTCGGTTCTCCTGCAGCGACACCGTCTTGAACGGCGCGAAGGGCATGGCGAGCACCGGCGCGATCAGGACGGCCAGGACCGCGAGGATCAGATAGCGGCGGCGGCGGGTCATCAGCATGGCGCGCCCCTAGAACCGGAAATACAGGAAGGGGCTGTAGGCGCCCCAGGCCACCTTCAGCAGGCACAACGCCAGCAGGGCCGCGACCCCCGCCGTATCGACCCAGGCGAGACCGCGCACCTTGCGCACGGCCCTGGGTAGGCCGAACACCGCCAGCAGGCCTGCCAGCGGGACCAGCCACAGATGCAGGGGCTGGAGCGCCGCGTGGGTCTGGGCCTGCAGGCCGCCGAGACCGCGCAGACCGGCCATGCCGGTCCAGAGGTCGAGGACGCGGGAGAGATCGTGGGCGCGGAACAGCACCCAGCCGAGGGTGACGGCGGCCAGGGCATAGGCCCAGCCGACGATGCGGGGCAGCCTCGCAAGCAGGCGCCCGAGCCCTGCCCGCTCCAGCACCAGGAAGACGCCATGCCAGACGCCCCACAGGACGAAGGTCCAGGCCGCGCCGTGCCAGAGACCGCACAGCAGGAAGACCACGATCAGGTTGCGCCAGGTCTTCCAGGCGGGACCGCGATTGCCGCCGAGCGGGATATAGAGGTAGTCGCGGAACCAGGTGGACAGGCTGATGTGCCAGCGGCGCCAGAACTCGGTGATCGAGGCGCTGGCATAGGGCGTGCGGAAATTGCGCGGCAGCGAGAAGCCGAAAATCAGCGCAAGGCCGATGGCCATGGTCGAGTAGCCGGCGAAGTCGAAATAGATCTGCAGGGCGTAGGCGCCGGCCCCCAGCCAGGCCTCGATCAGGCCGGGACCCTTGGCATGGTCGAAGACGGCGTCGGCCAGGGGCGCGATGGGGTCGGCCATCAGCAGCTTTTGCGCCAGGCCGATGATGAACAGCCGCATGCCCGCCGAGGCGCGTCCCAGGCTGTGGCGGCGGTTGGAGAGCCGGCGCGCGATGGTCTTGTAGCGGACGATGGGCCCGGCGATCAGCTGCGGGAACAGCGCGATGTAGAGCGCCACCTGGGCTGGATCGCGATTGGCCGGGAAGCGGCGCCGGTAGGTGTCGATCAGGTAGGACAGGCAGTGGAAGGTGAAGAAGGAGATCCCCAGCGGCAGGGGGATTTGCGGATCAGACAGCCCTGCGCTGACCGCAATGAGGCCCGCATACTTGAACACCGCCAGGGCCGAGAGATTGATCGCCACCGCCAGGGCCAGGGCGGCCTTGCGCGCCACGCCCTCGCGGGCGTCGATGGCCAGGGCGGCGGCGTAGTTCACCAGGGTCATGGCCGCCATCAGCACGACGAAGACCGGCTCACCCCAGGCGTAGAACACCAGGGAGGCGGCCAGCAGGACGGCGTTCTTCAGGGGGATCGACGGGCTGGCGAAATAGGCCGCCAGGCACAGGGGCAGGAAGACGAACAGGAAGGTCGGCGAAGCAAACAGCATGGTCTTGGACGGCGGCCCCCGATCAGATTCCGCAATAAGGGCATCCGCCATGTCCGCCAAGCGCGTGGCGCCGACGACGCAGCACGCGTTTTGACTCGCCTGCCGCCTTGCGCGGACGCCGGGAGGCGTTACCCTTTGGGAAGTTACCTATCGCCCCTCGGAGACTCCATGGCTCAGGACCCGCCGGCCCAAGACCAGATGCACTACGAGGCGATGGCTCAGGAAGCGCTGCGTGGTGTGGTCAAGGCCGCCCTGAAGCGCGCCGCGGCTCCCGACGGCCTGCCGGGGGCGCACCATTTCTACATCACCTTCAAGAGCGAGGCGCCCGGCGTCTCCGGCCCCGCCGACCTGCTGGGCAAGTACCCGGACGAGATGACCATCGTCCTGCAGCACCAGTACTGGGACCTGGCGCCCGGCGAGACCTTCTTCTCCGTCACCCTGAAGTTCGGCGGCCAGCCCAAGCGGCTGTCGGTGCCCTATGCGGCGGTGACCCGGTTCTACGACCCCAGCGTCCAGTTCCTGCTGTCCTTCGAGCCCACGCCGGTGGCCGGCGAGGTCCGGGCTCCGGCCGCCGAGAAGGCCGCGCCCGCGACGGACGCCGCCGATGTCGATCCGGAAGCGGCCAACGTCGTTTCCCTGGATCAATTCCGCAAGAAGTGAGCCCCCGACCATGACCGACGTCGCAGCCCCGGAGGCCCTGACCGACGAGGCGATCCTGGCGCGCTTCCTGCGCTCCAAGAACCAGCCCACCGGCTCCCAGACCCTGGGCTTTCGCATGGTGGCCGTCAGCCAGGCCGAAAAGTCGGTGGAGGTGGCCTTCGAGGCCCGGGCCGAACTGCTGCTCAATCCGATGAAGCAGATCCAGGGCGGCTATCTGTGCGCCATGCTGGACGAGGCCATGTCGACGGCCTGCATGGTGGCCTCGGGCATGACTCATGTGGCGCCTACAGCCGAGATGAAGACCACCTTCTTCCGCCCCGCCATGCCAGGGACCCTGAAGGGTATCGGCCGGGTGGCCAAGTGGGGGCGGACCATCGCCTTCACCGAGGGCGAACTCTACGACGCCGACGGCCGACTGGTGGCCAAGGCCACGGGCACGGCCGTCCCCACGCCCTTCCAGAGCTACAAGAAGTAGCATGGGCCACCGCCGCGGTTTCCTCGGCGTTCTGATCGTCCTGCTGCTCGGCTGGACGGCCCCGTCTTTCGCCGCGACGGGCCCCTTCTCCGACTGGGCCGCGGTGGTCGTGGCCGGCGACTGGCACGCCCACTCGGGCGGCCCCTCCGAAGCCTTCGACAACGCACGCCGCGATGTCTCCCAGGAACTGGAGCGGATCGGCTTCGACAAGGCCAACCTGCGGCAGCTTTCCGTCCGGCCCGAGCGCTACAAGGACGTGAAGGCGGGCAAGTCGAGCCCCAAAGCCATCTACGAGGCCCTCACCGAGATCGCCCCCAAGGCCCCCGGCGGCTGCCTGATCTATTTCTCCTCGCATGGCGCGCCGCAGGGGGTGCTGGTGGACCAAAGCATCCTGCCGCCGCCCCTGCTGGGCGCGATCCTGGACCGCACCTGCGGCCAGCGGCCGACGGTGGTGGTGATCTCGGCCTGCTTCTCCGGCGTCTTCATCCCGGAGCTGGCCCAGCCCAACCGAATGATCCTGACCGCCGCGCGGCCCGACCGCACCTCCTTCGGCTGCGGCGAGGCCAACAAGTATCCGTTCTTCGACGAGTGCTTCCTGCAGTCGAGCCCTTCGGCCCACGACTTCCCGAGCCTGGCCAAGGAAGTCCAGGTCTGCGTTGCGACCCGCGAGAAGAAGGAGGGCATGACGCCGCCCTCCGAGCCCCAGGTCTGGATTGGCCCGCAGTTGCGCCCGATGCTGCCCCTCTACCCCTTCCCGCAGGGCCCACCGCCAAAGGGGTGATGGCAGGGGTGACAACCTGTCTTCCCTTGCCGACAGGCGCCGGGTTGAAGACCGCGCAGGCGTCTCTACAAGGGGGTCTTGCGCCAGCCCTTCACCCGAAGCCGATCTCCCCGATGAATTCCGTCGCCAAAGCCGCCTTCGCCGCGCTCCTCCTGCTTCTGGCCGCCCCGGCCGCCGCCCAGGACGCGGCCGCGCCGTCCGCGACCTCCGCGGCCAATCCTCAAGGCCCGGCGCCCTACGAGCCCCTGAAGCGGCCCGCCAAGCCCGCGGTCCGCGCCACGGCGCGTGCGGCCGCCCCGAAGCCCGGCACGGCTTCCGTCACCATCCCCAGCCTGACCACCCTCGCCCCGGCCGCGCCGATGGCGGCTTCCGGCGCGCGCCTGGCCCCGGGCCAGGCCCTGCCGCCGGCGGAACTCGAGGCCTATGTCGACGGCGTCGTGAAGGACGCCATGGACCGCGAGCACATCGCCGGCGTCACGGTGGCGGTGATCCAGGACGGCCAGGTGGTGCTGAAGAAGGGCTACGGCTTCGCCAACCTGTCGCCGGCCCGCCGGGTCAATCCGGACACCACGCTGTTCCGGGTCGGCGCGATCTCCAAGACCTTCACCTGGATCGCCCTGATGAAGGAGGTGGAGGCCGACCGCATCCGCCTGGGCCAGCCGATCAACCTGTACCTGCCCGAGCAGCTTCAGGTGAAGGACCAGGGCTTCCACACCCCCATCCGCGTTCGCAACCTGCTGGACCACTCCGCGGGCTTCGAGGACCGCACGCTCGGCCAGTTCTTCGAGAAGAGCCCCAACCGCGAACGGCCGCTGGCGGCCTATCTGCGTCAGGAGCGTCCGCGCCGGGTCCACGCGCCGGGCGCGGTGGCGAGCTATTCCAACTATGGCGCGGCCCTGGCCGGCGAGGCGGTCTCTTACGTCTCAGGCAAACCCTTCGAGCGGCTGATCGAGGAGGAGATCCTCCTGCCGCTCGGCATGAATCACTCAACCTTCCGCGAGGCTCGGCCCCCGAAGCCCGGCCTTCCGGCCCCCATGCCCAAGGCCCTGCAGGGCGATCTATCGGAAGGCTATCGCTGGACCCCCACCGGCTACAACGCCCGGCCCTACGAATATATCGGCCATGTCGCTCCGGCGGGCTCAGCCTCCTCCACCGCCGGAGACATGGCGCGCTACATGCAGATGCTGCTGAACGGCGGCAGCCTCGATGGGGCGAGCATCTATGGCCCCGTGGCGGCCAGGGCGTTCAGCACGCCGCTGCGGCGCACGGCGCCGGGGATCAACGGCTGGCCGCACGGCTTCATGGCCTATGACCTGCCCGGCGGCCACAAGGGCTTCGGCCATGCCGGCGGCACCCTCTCCTTCCTGTCCAACATGGTGGTGGCGCCGGACCTGAAGCTGGGGGTGTTCATCAGCACCAACACCGAAACCGGCGGCGACCTGGCCACGCGGCTGCCCGAGCGGATCGTGGCGCAGTTCTACGCCGCCCCCATGCCCTTCCCGCGTAAGGGCGTCCCCGCCCTGGTCGATAGCCGTGCGGTCTATGAGGGCTACTACCTCGGAACCCGCCGCGCCTATCGCGGTCTGGAGTCCTTCGTCGGCAAGGTGATCAACGGCGTCTCGGTCAGCGTCACCGACGACGGCCGCCTGGTCACCTCCGGCGGCATGGGCGAGGCCGCTCGCAGCTGGGTCCCCGAGGGCGACCCGCTGGCCGGGCGGTTCATCTCGGCCACCGGCGCCGAGCGGTTGAGTTTCGACATCCAGGACGGCAAGGCCATCAGCTTCAGCCGAGCCGACGGGGTCACCACCTTCGAACGCACCGGCTTCTGGAACCGGCCCTCCAACCTGCTGATCCTGGCAGGCCTGACAGCGTTCGCCGCCGCTGCGACCCTGGGCGCGGTGTTGCTGCGAAATCGCCGCGAATTCCGCGAGACCGGGATCCAGAGCCGGGCCAGCCTGATCCAGAATATCCAGGCCGCCCTGTGGCTGACCTCCATGGTGCTCTTCCTGATCTGGGTCTCGAAGGCCAGCGACCCGGCCAATGTCATGTACGGCTGGCCGGGCCCCACCCTGGTGATCGCCTCGGCCTGCGCCTTCGTCGCCGCCCTGATGACGCTCGGCACTGTGCTCATCGTGCCCGCCGTCTGGCGTGGCGGCCGCCGGGTCGACAGTTGGACCCAGGCGCGCAAGGCGGGCTTCACCTTCACGGTGCTGCTCTACACGACCTTCTCGGTGGTCCTGGGCCTCTGGGGCGCGCTGACCCCATGGGGCGGCTGACCTAGAGCAGTTTCCGAGCGGCCTGACTCGGTTGGGATTCCCATGAGGTCGCGAGTCTGATTCACCGTGGTGATCGGTGAGGAGGCCGGTTGGCATGGGC
>JAYVDG010000062.1:0-2689 GCA_043749525.1 Phenylobacterium sp. | reverse complement strand
ACAAGCCGATCTCCATCGTCTGGGACTCGATCCTCACCAAGATGAGCGGCTTCAAGGGCCAGACCTGGCCCGCCGCCGTGCGGGCCTGGAGCACCAGCGGCGGCCTGATCCAGGTGAAACAGGCGGGCGTCACCGCCGGCGACGCCCTGATCGGCGCCCAAAGCGGTCAGCTCGGGGTCGGCTATGACGGCCGGCTGGTGGGGTCGATGGACGTGACCCTGCGCCAGGCGCCTCGAGCGCTCGCCGCCATGGCCGCCAGCGGGACCCTGCCGCCGGAGACGGCGCTCGCCGCCGCCGCCGTGGCCGTGGCGCGCGAGGACAGCGCCTCCGTGGCCCGCGCGACCCTGACCTTCGAGGCCGGGCGCATGACGCTGGGCCCCGTGGCGGTCGGCGCCTCGCCCCGGATCTACTGATGCTGGGCCAGCCGAACGCCAGGCCGGCGGGATTCCCGCGGCGGCGGATGTCGCCGAGCCTGGGCCAGGGTGGCATGGTCGCCGCCGCCCACCCGCTCACCGTGGCCACCGCCCTGGCGGTGCTGAAGGCCGGCGGCAACGCCGTGGACGCCGCCGTCGCGGGCGGACTGACCGCCGCCGTGGTCATGCCGGAGATGTGCGGCCTGGGGGGCGACCTGTTCGCCATCGTCCATGCGCCTGGCGTGGAGCCCGCAGCTATCCTGGGAAGCGGCGTCGCGCCAAGATCAGCCACGCTGGAGCAGATGCGCCGGTACGGCGACCCCAGCCCCACCGGCGTGAAGATGCCGTTCCGGGGGCCCTTGTCGGTGGGAACCCCCGGCATGGTCCACGCCTTCGGCGCCCTGCTGGCGCGGTTCGGATCGCGGCCCCTGTCAGAGCTGGCCCGGGCCGCCATCGGCTACGCGGACGGCTTCCCGATCACCCCGCTGGGGGTGCACTTCATCGCCACCTCGGCGGAGCTGCTGCGGCAGTATCCGGCCTCGGCGGCGGTCTTCCTGCCCGGCGGCGAGGTTCCCAAGGTGGGATCGATCCTGCGCCAACCCGACCTCGCCCGCACCCTGCGGATCATCGCGGCGGAGGGGGCCCAGGCCTTCTATTCGGGCGACATCGCCGACCGGATCGCGGCCTTCATGGCCGCCCACGGCGGGGCGCTGTCAGCCGACGACCTGGCGCGACACGAGACCGTGCTTGAACCGCCCATCGCCACGACCTATCGCGGCCATACGGTCTTCCAGACCGGCCTGCCCAGCCAGGGGATGATCCTGCTGGAGGCCCTGAATATCGCCGAGCAGGTCGACAGCCAGGCCCTGGCCAGGGGCGACGCCGCCGCCATCCATCTGCTGGCCGAGGCCGTGAAGCTCGCCTATGCCGACCGCGTGGGGTTCGCCCAGGACCCGGCCTTCGGAAACCCGCACCTGGAGACCCTGCTCTCCAAGGCCTGGGCGGAGAAACGCTTCGCCGCCATCGATCCCGGCAAGGCGGCCACCACCGTCGCGGCGGGGGCGATGGCTGACGGCGACACCACCTATTTCTGCGTCGCCGACGGCCAGGGCATGATGGTGTCGCTGATCCAGTCGGTGTCCTCCAACTTCGGCAGCGGGGTTGTGGCGGGTGACACCGGTGTCGTGCTGAACAACCGGGCCGGACGCGGCTTCTCCCTGGAGGACGGACATCCGAACCTGTTCGCGCCCGGCAAGAAGACCATGAACACGCTGAACTGCTACTCGGTGGCCGACGCCTCGGGCACGCCGGTCTTGGTGGGGGGCACGCCGGGCGGCGACGGCCAGCCGCAGTGGAACCTGCAGACCCTGGTGGCCCTGATCGACGACGGGCTGGACGTGCAGGCCGCCATCGAGGCGCCACGCTGGACCGTCTGGCCGGGCACCGATCCCTCGACCCTGCCCAATCCCTATGAGCTGCAGATCGAGGCGCGGGTGGGCGACAGCGTCCTGGCGGAGCTGGAGGGCCGCGGCCACACCCTGCGCCAGTTCAGCGCCTGGGGCGGCGGCGGCGCGGCCCAGGCCATCGCCCGCGATCCGGTCACCGGGGTCCTGGCCGGGGGCTCCGATCCCCGCGCCGAAGGTCTGGCCCTGGGATTCTGATGTCCAATCCTGCCATCCTGTTCGAGCCGGACGGCTATGTCGTCACCAGAGCCCACATCATGGGCCGCCAGGCGGCGGGCCACGGCTTCCTGCGCGCCGCGGTGCATGGCCGAGCCGAGGCGCCGGTCTGGGCCTATACGCCGCTGCAAGCGTCGGCGAATGTCTTCAGGACGCTGGTCACCGAGATGGACCCGGATACCGAGGTAGGCTGGATCCTGCCCCACCAGTTCGGACGAATGCGCGACCGGGGGCTGCTGTACACGCCGGGGCCGGGACTCGATGTGGCGTCGCGCCTGAGACTGCGCGCCGGGGTCGACGCCTACGCCATCTGTGGCCTGACCCATACGATCGCCTCGGCTCGCGCCATGGACGAGATGGCCGGTCTCCTGACCGCGCCCATCATGCCCTGGGACGCCCTGATCTGCACCTCGACGGTGGCGCGCGACACGATCGATTCCATCATCGCCGCCCAGGCCGACTACCTGGCCTGGCGTCTCCAGGGGCCGGTCCGCCCGGTCCTGCCCCTGTTGCCGGTGATTCCGCTGGGGGTGCACTGCGCCGATTTCGACGCCACGCCGCAAGATCGGCTGGAGGCCCGGGCCGCCCTGGGCCTCG
>JAYVDG010000061.1:0-2694 GCA_043749525.1 Phenylobacterium sp. | reverse complement strand
AGCTCACCGGCGGCGCGCCGCTGGTGGTGGAGCGGGTGCGACTGGCCGACCGGGACATCGCCATCGAGGGCGCCTTCGAGCCGCCGCAGCTGGCGAGGCTTTCCGCCGAGGACCAGATCTTCGTGGCCGCCTTCCTGCGCAGTCACGGCTCGATCAAGGAGATGGAGCAGGTGTTCGGGGTCAGCTACCCGACCGTGAAGGCGCGCCTGAACCGCATCGCCGCCAGCCTGGACTTCATCGACGTCAATCCGCGTCCGTCCCGCAGCGAGGTGCTGGAGCGCCTGAGCCGCGGCGAGATCAGCGCCCAGGACGCCATCGCCGAACTGGAGGCCGCCAAGTGAGCCCGCTTCCCACCCCGGTCGACCCCGCCGAGGTCGCCAACCCGGCCCGCAAGAGGTCGCCGCGCCAGTTGGCGATGATGCGCGGCCGCGCCGAACTGCTGCGCTGGCGCACCGTGCCTCGCGTCCGCAAGCCCGGGCCGCGCCGCGACATCAATCTGTGGCTGCCGCTCACCCCGTTCCTGATCCTGCTGTCGCCGCTGTTGCTGTTGGCGGCGGGGATCGCGGTCTTCCTGCCCCGGCCCTTCGGGGTCAATCCAGCCATGGTGGTGCTCGGCGTCGGGCGGATGCTGATGGCGCTCAGCGGCACGCAGGTCGACGTCGACCGCGAGTCGACCAACGTCCACATCAAGATCCTCTAGGAGAGACCGCCATGAGCGAAGATCGCCGCTCGATCCTGCAGATGCTGTCGGAGGGCAAGCTCACCCCTGACGAGGCCGAACGCCTGATCGCCGCCCTGGAGCGGGACCCCGCCCCGCGCTTGGAGGGCGCGGCCCCCGGGGCCAAGCCCGCGCCGAAATACCTGCGTGTCGCGGTGGACACCGACGAGGGCCACGGCGGGCCCACAAAGGTGAATGTCCGGGTGCCGATGAACCTGCTGCGGGCCGGGGTCCGGCTCTCCAGCATCATCCCGCCACACGCGCGGGACCGGGTCAACGAAGCCATGCGCCGAAAGGGTCACCTGAACTTCGACCTCAAGGCGTTGAAGCCGGAAAACCTGGAGGAACTGGTGGAACAGCTCAACGACCTGACCGTCGACGTCGATCAGGATCGGACCAAGGTGCGGATCTATTGCGAATAGCGCACGGGACTTCCTCCCCACACGCTGAACTCGGCCGTCACGCCGCAAGGCGTGACGGCCGCTTTGTTCCTACTTCGCGATCTTCTGGAAGAGCTTGGCCCAGCGGGGCTTGGTGCGGGTCTTCCAGGCGCCGCGGTGCCAGGCGTCGGACGCGATCAACGGCACCACGGTGCTGGCCTCGGCGAACACCATCTGCTCCCAGGTGACGTCGACCTTGCCCCAGGAGCAGGCCTCCTTGAGCGTCGAGGACGAGCAGGCGCCGTCGCGCACGTCGGCCACCGTGATCTGGATGGCGTATTTGTGCATGTCGACCTCGTGGCCGAGGATTTCGGCGCAGACCACGGTGTCCTGGGCGAAGTTCTTGGGAACCCCGCCGCCCACCATGAACAGGCCCGTCGTGCCGGCCGCGATCTTGACGTCGGTCAACTCGCGGAAGTCGGCCACGGAGTCGATGGTGAGGTAGGGCTTGTCCGCCTTCATGTTCTCGACCTGGTGCTTCACCAGGCCGAAGCCGGCGGAGCTGTCGGTGAAGGCCGGGCAGAAGATCGGAATGTCCAGCTCATAGGCCGTCTCGATCAGCGAGCCCTTCTTCTTGGCGTTGCCGTCGGCCAGCCACTTGCCCATCTCCCAGATGAACTCGCGGCTGGAATAGGGACGCGGTTCCAGCATGTTGCAGAGCTGGAAGATCACGTCGTCGCAGTTCTGGAGCTCTTCCTCGTCGATATAGGTGTCGTAGATCCGGTCGATATAGAGGGCGCGCAGGTCGCGGTCGTCGACCGGATCCTGGGGCTTGGACTGGTAGTGCTTAAAGCCCAGGGCCTCGAAGAAATCCATGTCGACGATCGAGGCGCCGGTGGAGACCACGCAGTCGACCAGGCCGAACTTCAGCATGTCGCGGTAGATGTGCATGCAGCCGCCGGCGCTGGTCGAGCCGGCGAGCGTCAGCCAGGTCGAGCAGCCCTCGTCTTCCAGGGCCATGGTCAGGATGTCGGCGGCCCGCGCGGTGTCGCGGCTGGTGAAGCTCATCTGACGCATCGCATCGATGATCGGGCGGGCGTCGTACTGGTCGATGGCTACATGCTCGACGGTGGTCGAGAGCAGCTCGGCCTTGCGGTTCGTGTTCTGAACGTCAGCGTTCATTCTCTTGATCCTCAGGAGTTTGAGCGCCCGTCCGTGGAAAAGGGCCCAAACGGGACGGAGCGACCGGCTGGACCATCAACAACTGAGCGCGGCGGTTATTTCCGCCGACGCTTCTTCCCGCGCGCGCGGGACAGCTTCACGACGTTGGCGGTGTCGGACTTCGGCACCGAGATCGAACGTTTGGCCAGGCCGAACATGGAGGCCATGGGGGCGTCGTCGACCTGGATGGTCTCGGCGTCGCCAAACCCGTTGAAGCGGGTGTTCATCGCCACGCCATAGGCGCCCAACATGCCGATCTCCACATAGTCACCCTCACGGATGTCTTCCGGCAGCCAGAAGGGGCCGGGCATGTGGTCGAGACTGTCGCAGGTCGGACCCCAGAAGCGGTAGGGCTTCAGGGCGCCTTCGACCTCC
>JAYVDG010000060.1:0-2694 GCA_043749525.1 Phenylobacterium sp. | reverse complement strand
ATGGCGAAGGTCCTGGCGGTGCTGCCGGCGGCCGCGGCCTTCACCCTGCTGGGCGGTATCGAGAGCCTGCTGTCGGCCACCGTCGCCGACGGCATGAGCGGGCGGCGGCATCGTTCGAACATCGAGCTGGTCGCCCAGGGCGCAGCCAATATGGGCTCGGCCCTGTTCGGTGGGATCAGCGTCACAGGGACCATCGCGCGCACCGCCACCATCGTCCGGGCGGGGGCCAAGGGACCGGTGGCAGGCATGCTGCACAGCCTGTTCCTGCTGGGCTTCATGATGCTGGCGGCGCCGCTGGCGGCCTATGTGCCGCTGGCCGCCCTGGCCGGGATGCTGGTGGTCGTCGGCTGGAACATGGCCGAGCGGGTGGAGTTCGCGCGGCTGGTGCGCCTGTCGTGGCGGACGGCGGTGGTGTTGCTGGCGACCTTTAGCCTGACCCTGGCGCGGGATCTGATCACCGGCATTTCGGCAGGCTGTATCCTGGCGGTGCTATTCGCCGCCGAGGCGCGGTTCAGGACGCGGCGAGCCTGATGGTCTTGGGATAGAGGCGCTCGCCGGTCAGGGCGGTGTCCAGAAGCAGCTGGGTAGGGTTGCGCATCTCGCGCGGCGGGGGCGAACCTACCGGCCACTTGATGTTGCGGGTGACCCCGCAGACGTAGGTCTCGGTGTGCAGCTGGGCGGTGCCGCTGATGACGCCGATGGGCTGGCCGGCCGCGACATGGTCGCCGACCTTCAGGCCCTTGGCGGTCAGGCTGGAGGCGCGGACCTCGCCGTAGAGGGCCACATAGTCCTTGTGCTGCACCAGGATGGCGTAGGTGTTCTCGCCCCCCACCGAGGCCGCGCGGGCCAGGAAGGGGTAGAAGTTGACTATTCTGCCGTCCTCCATCGCCACCACCGTGTCGCCCTCGGCGGCGGTCAGGTCGACGCCCACGTGGCGGCGGGTCTGGGGCTTGGAGGGATCGGCGGGGCGCCGCGTGTCGAAGCTGCGCAGCGGGGCGCCCTGGATCTTGCCGTCGAACAGGTGGGCCGGGGCGACCGTGGCCTGCGACAGGCTGGTGACCACGGGCCAGTAGCGGTGGGCGACTGTGCTGCTGGCCATCGGCACGGGCGACGCCATGGGAACCGGAGCCGCCAGCGTGCGTTCACGTACTGGAGCCGTCGCGCTGGCCACCTGGGTCAGTGCAAGCGCGCCCAGTCCGACAAGGGCTAGGGCAAGCGTTTTCGTGTGGGCCAAGGCGGTTCCCTCCGACAGCAGTCGGAACAATCACCGAAATGGTGTCTCGGGGCAACCCGCCTGCGGCGACAGGCCGCCGCCAGCTAGACCTTGTCCAGCTGGGCGTAGCCCATCTGTTCGTTCAGCCGCTCCAGCACCTCGATGGCCGCCTCAGTGACCACCGTTCCGGGGGTGAAGATGGCCGCGACGCCAGCCTCGCGCAGGGCGTCGAAGTCCTCGGGCGGGATCACGCCACCCACCACCACCAGGATGTCGGCGCGGCCCAGCTTGGCCAGTTCGTCCTTCAGTTCCGGCACCAGGGTCAGGTGGCCGGCGGCCAGCGAACTGGCGCCCACCACGTGGGCCCCGTCGGCCACCGCCTTGGCGGCGGCCTCGGCGGGGGTCTGGAAGAGGTTGCCGATATCGACGTCGAAGCCCAGGTCGGAGAAGCCCGAAGCAATCACCTTCTGCCCGCGGTCGTGGCCGTCCTGGCCCATCTTGGCCACCAGGATGCGGGGCTTGCGGCCGTCGGCCTGGGTGAAGGCCTCGGTCATGGCCTTGGCCTTGTCGCTGGCGGGCGTCGCGCCGGCTTCGCGCAGATAGACGCCGGTGACCGCGAAGGCCTCGGCGGAATGCCGGCTGAAGGCGTGCTCCAGGGCCAGGCTGATCTCGCCCACCGTGGCCTTGGCCCGTGCGGCGTTGACCGACAGCTCCAGCAGGTTGGCGGTTCCGCGCGCGCCCTCGGTCAGGGCGGTCAGGGCGGCCTCGACGGCGGCGGAGTCGCGCTCGGCCTTCAGGCGGGTGAGCTTCTCCAGCTGCCGCTCGCGCACGGCGGAGTTGTCCACCTTCAGCATCGGAATGACCTCGGCGATGTCGGAGCGGTAGCGGTTCACGCCGACCACACTCTGGCGGCCGCTATCGATGCGGGCCTGGGTGCGGGCGCTGGCTTCCTCGATGCGGCGCTTGGGCAGTCCGTCCTCGATGGCCTTGGCCATGCCCCCCAGGGTCTCGACCTCGGCGATATGCTCCATGGCGCGCGCGGCGAGATCCGCGGTCAGGCGTTCGACATAGAAGCTGCCGCCCCAGGGATCGACCACCCGGGTCTGGCCGCTCTCCAGTTGCAGGAACAGCTGGGTGTTGCGGGCGATGCGGGCGGAGAAATCCGTCGGCAGGGCAAGGGCTTCGTCCAGGGAGTTGGTGTGCAGGCTCTGGGTCTGGCCGCCGACCGCCGCCATGGCCTCGATCAGGGTGCGAGGCACGTTGTTGTAGACGTCCGAGGCCGCCAGGCTCCAGCCGCTCGTCTGGGTGTGGGCGCGCAGGGAGAGCGAGCGGCTGTCGTTGGGATCGAACTTGTCCTTCATCAGCTTGGCCCACAGCAGGCGTCCGGCCCGCTGCTTGGCGATCTCCATGAAGGCGTTCATGCCGGCGTTCCAGAAGAAGGACAGGCGCGGCGCGAACTGGTCGACGGTCATGCCGGCGGC
>JAYVDG010000059.1:0-2702 GCA_043749525.1 Phenylobacterium sp. | reverse complement strand
GGGATAGCGGTCGATGGGCCGCACGTTCGAGGCGCGGAAGGTGCCGGGGAAGGTCCGCTTGGACGCCTCGCGGTTGGCCAGCATATAGGAGACGCCCGAGGGCACCCGCAGATTGTCCTCCAGCACCGCGAAGGCGCCGTCCGGCTGGCAGATCAGGTCCGAGCCGCAGACATTGGCGTAGGCCTGGTGCGGCACATAGAGGTTCTGCATCTCCCGGCGATAGGAGGGCGCCATCAGCACCAGGTCGCGCGGCACCACCCCGTCCATCAGGATTTGCTGTTCGCCGTAGATGTCGGCCAGGAACATGTTCAGCGCCTTGAGGCGCTGGGTCAGGCCCTTCTCGATGGTCGCCCATTCCTCGGCCGGGATGATGCGCGGCAGCAGGTCGGTGGGGATGATCCGTTCGGTGGAGCTCTCGGCCCCGTAGACGGTGAAGGTGATCCCCTGCAGCAGGAAGAACCGCTCCAGCGTGCGCTGGCGTTCGGCCATGTCCTCGGACGCCAGGGTGGCGATGCGTTCGTCCAGGCCCGTGTAGTGGGAGCGGACGTCACCAGCCAGGGTGAGCATCTCGTCATAGGGGATCGCCCCGAACGAGGTCTCAACGGCGTTGGTGTCCGATCGGTTCGTCGTCGCCACGCCCCACTCCACGTTTGCAACAATCCTTCTGGTTCACCTTGGTTCCGACCCTAGGGAGCGCCCCGGCCTAAGGGGCGGCTTTTCGGAATCGGCGGGGGTGTCGATCGTCGCTGCCCACTATTTGGGCAGGCTTCTGATCAAGTTGAAAGCACCTTCCGCGTGTCCGGCGGGGTGACAAGGCAAGGCGACCCGCTATAGACCGCAGGGCGGGGGCGACTGGGATTCTTGACCTTGGGACGACTGGTCTTCGCCGTCGCCGCCTCAGCGGCGCTTTGCGCCCAAGGGGCGGCCAGCTCTGCGCACGCCGCGGCGCCGAAGGCTGCCGTCCAGGGTGAGCTGAGCTCCAACCTGCGCACCGCCATCGTGGCCGCGGTCGGCGAGACCGACAAGCCCATCGAGAACCGCTTCGAGGCCCGCCGTCGTGCCCGTGAGGCCGCCGAGGATGCCGTCGCCGTGCTGAGGTCGGAGGGCTACTACGCCAACGCCGTCGAGGCCGACGTCACCGAGACCGAACCCGCCCAGCCGGTGGTCAAGGTGACGCCCGGTGAGCGCTTCACCATCCAGGACCCCAAGGTCGAATGGATCGCGCCGGAGCCGTCGCCGGGCGTGCAGATCGCCGGCGAGGCGGTCATGGGCCTGGCCAACGGTCAGGCGGGCCGGGCGGCTGACGTCCTGGGCGCCGAGGGCCGCATCGTGGCGGCGGTTCAGAAGCGCGGCTATGCCGACGTGGCCTCCGGCGAGCGGCAGGTGATCGTCGACCACGCCGACCACAGCGTCCGCCCCACCTTCCGCATCGTGTCGGGCGAGCTTGTGCGCCTGGACGGCATCGAGCTGGTGACGCCGGGCCGCACCAATCCCACCTGGCTGCGCCGCCTGGCGCCCTGGAAGTCAGGCGATCCTTACGATCCCGACGATGTCGGCGAGCTGGAACGCCGCCTGCTGGACACCGGGGTCTATGACAGCGTCACGGTCGCCCTGGCCGGCAAGGAAAAGGCGACCGCCGACGGCCTGCGTCCGGTCATCGTCAGTATCTCCGACCGCAAGCGCCGCACCATCGAACTGGGCGCCAGCTATTCCACCAGCCAAGGCGCCGGCGCCGACGCCCGCTGGACCCGCTACAACGTGCTGGGCCGCGCCGACACGTTCTCCTATTACGGCCGCGCCTCCACGGTGGACAGCCGCCTGGGCGCGGACCTGACCCTGCCGCACTGGCGGCGCGCCCAGCAGACCCTGAAGGGCCAGGCCGGCCTCTACCGCGTCCGCACCGACGCCTATGACGAGACCGGGATCGGCGTCCGCGCTGACGTCGAGCGCCGCTTCGGCAAGACCTCCCACGTCACCGTCGGCGCGTCGCTGGACTACAGCGAGACCGACGAGCTTCAGGCCGTCACGCTCTCGTCCCTCGGCCGCAAGCTGGTGACCGCCTCGGTGCTGGGGGCCATGGCGCTGGACCGCTCCGACGACCCCCTGGACCCCAAGCGGGGCTGGCGGGTGGAGGCGCGGCTGGAGCCGACCCTGATCGCCGGCGCCGACACCCTGCCGTATCTCAAGGCCCAGTCGCAGGGTTCGATCTACTTCCCCTTCGATGAGAAGGGCCGCACCGTGGTGGCCGGACGGGTGAAGGTGGGTTCGATCATCGGCGGCCTGATCCCCGAGGTGCCAGCCTCTCGCCGCTTCTATTCCGGCGGCGGCGGCTCGGTGCGCGGCTACGCCTACCAAGCCATCGGCCCGCGCCTGTCCGACAACACCCCGCAGGGCGGGCTGTCGCTCTTCGAAAGTTCGGTGGAGCTGCGCCAGAAGATCGGCAAGCGGTGGGGCGTTGTGGCCTTCGTGGACGCTGGCTCCGTCGGCTCCGACCAGATCCCCAACGGCAAGGACCTCAGCGTCGGCGCCGGGATCGGCGTGCGCTACGACCTGGGCTTCGGCCCCATCCGCGCCGACATCGCCATCCCGCTGGAAAAGCGCCAGGGCGACGCGCCCTTCCAGATTTATCTCAGCATCGGACAGAGCTTTTGAGTGGGCCCTCCGACATCAAGGAAGCGGTCCACGAGGTGGAAGAGGCGGTG
>JAYVDG010000058.1:0-2707 GCA_043749525.1 Phenylobacterium sp. | reverse complement strand
CGGCCTAGGCGGGCTCCACCGCGCGCATCACCTCATAGGCCTCCAGGTCGAACCGCTCGACGGCTCGGGCGTAGGCGCGCGCGGTGTGGGGCCAGTTGTTGAGGATGCGGCCGTCGACGGTCTTGTACCAGCTGGTGCAGGTCCCCGCCCACGGAGTGACGGCCAGCGCCTTCTGCAGGTCGGCGTTGTAGGCGTCGGCCACCTCCTGCTTCACCGACAGCGGACCGGCCTCACCGATCGCGTCCAGGGCCTGGAGAACGTAGTCGGCCTGGGCCTCGATCATGAAGATGATGGAGTTGTGGCCAAGGTTGGTATTCGGCCCGTACAGCATGAAAAGGTTCGGGAAACCGGTGACGGAGAGACCGAGATAGGCCTCCGGTCCGTCGATCCAGACGTCGCTGAGCCGCAGGCCGCCGACCCCGGTGATCCCGGTGTCGCCGACGAAGGAGCGGGTCTCGAAGCCGGTGGCGTAGATCACCACGTCGGCCTCGTACTCGCGGCCCTCGCTATCCACCACGCCCCGCGGGGTCATGCCGGCGATGGCCTCGGTGACCAGGGTCACATTGGGCTGGGTCAGGGCGGGATAGAAGTCGTTGGAGATCAGCACCCGCTTGCAGCCGATCTCGTAGTCGGTGGTCAGCTTGGCGCGCAGGTCCGGGTCGGAGACCTGGGCGTGCAGGTTGGCCAGCGGAATGGGGACCTCCTCCACCGGCAGGGTCCCGGCGCGCTTGGCCTCCAGCCTCGCCTCGGCCATCTCGAAGATGTCGCCGCGCACCTTGGCCATGAAACCGGGCTCAGCGCGGAAACGGGCCTTCTCGGCGTCGGTATAGGGCCGGTTCATGCGCGGCACGATCCAGTTGGGGGACCGCTGGAAGAGCGTCAGTTGGCTGGCGACCTTGGCCACCTCCGGCACGAACTGCACGGCGCTGGCGCCGTTGCCGATCACCGCCACGCGCTTGCCGGTCAGATCGACCGAGGCGTCCCACTGCGCGGAGTGGAAGGCCAAGCCGGCGAAGTCGTCGCGGCCTGGGACCTCGGGAACCTTGGGCCGGTTGAGCTGGCCCCAGGCGGTGACGAAGGTTTCGGCGGTTACGGTGGAGCCATCGCCGAGGCCGACGCGCCAGAACCCTGCGCCGTCGTCCCAGGCGGCCGAAGTCACCTTAGCATTGAACTTCAGGTGTTTGGAAAGCTGGTGCTTTTCCACGATGTTCTCGATGTAGCCGAGGATGTCGGGCTGGGCCGAGAAGATCTCCGGCCAGTCGGGATTGGGCTCGAAGGAATAGGAGTAGAGGTGGCTGGGGATGTCGCAACCGCTGCCGGGATAGATGTTCTCCCGCCAGGTGCCGCCCACCCGGTCGGCCTTCTCCAGGATCACGAAGGACGTCTCGCCCCTGGCCTGCAGCTTCAGCCCCATGCAGAGGCCTGCGAAGCCTGCGCCCAGGATGGCGACCTTGAAGTCCGCGCCCATCGGTTTTCGTTTCCCAACTTATCGTTGGGGAAAGGCTAGCGTCGGCCCCCTAGGTGATCAACGGTTCGTTCGGCGCGCGGCGCGGGCGGCCTGAAACTCGGCCATCGACTTGGCCGGGGCTTCAGTATTCCAGGCGGCTTCGAAGGCGTCGATGCCGGCGGCGACGGCGTCCTTCATCGGCAGGTCTTCCCAGCGGCGGATCAGGGCTTTCTGCAGGCGCACGGCGGCGGGCTCGGCCGTTAGCAGGCTGGCGATCCAGGCCTCCACCTGGGCGTCCAGGCCGGTGGCCGGGACCACCGCCTCCACCAGACCCCAGGTCTGAGCCTCGGCGGCGCTGAAGGTCTCGCCCAGCAACAGCATCTGGCGTGTGCGGCCCCAGCCCACCAGGGACGGCAGCAGGGCGGCCTCCACCACCGAAGGGATGCCCAGCTTGACCTCCGGCATGCCGAACACCGCGCTGTCGGCGGCGACCCGCAGGTCGCAGGCCGCGGCCACCTCCATCCCAGCGCCCAGGGCATAGCCGTTGATGCGGCCGATCACCGGGACCGGCAGGTCGCGAAGAACCTCGCAGCAGCGGTGGACGCGGGTGATGAAGGCACGCGCCGTGGTGGCGTCCAGTCCAGCCATCTCGTCGATGTCCGCACC
This sequence comes from Phenylobacterium sp., assembly GCA_043749525.1. Classification (GTDB taxonomy): domain Bacteria; phylum Pseudomonadota; class Alphaproteobacteria; order Caulobacterales; family Caulobacteraceae; genus Phenylobacterium. The sequence continues at coordinate 594 of JAYVDG010000058.1, read as the reverse complement.
GCCGATGAAGGCCCGCTCGCCGGCCCCGGTCAGCACCACGGCGCGTAGATGTTCGTCCTTTGCCAGGGCGCCGATCCGCGCGGCGAATTCTTTCATCAGGGCGCTGTTGAGGGTGTTGAGCCTGGCGGCGTTGTCCAGGGTGACATGGGCCACACAGGCGCCGCCGGCCCGCGCCTCGATCTCGATCCGCACCTCGCCCGACATCGCCTTCTCCTCCCAGCACGCCGCATCAACCTGCGATGCGCATCGCGTCTCGACAACCGGCGGAAAGGCGGTGAACAATGATCACTTAGCTATGGGAGTCTGCATGCGCCGCCGTTTTGCCGATCTGCGCGACGGGGAGGGCCGCTAATGCCCTGGCCGTCCGTGGGCGCGACGCGGCGCCGGGGCTATCACGTCGGCAACCTGCGCGCCCAGCTGCTGGACGAGGCCCGCGCCCTGCTGGAGAGCGGCGGGATCGGCAAGCTGAACCTACGGGCCCTGGCCGCCCGGGCGGGGATCGCGCCGGGCTCGGTCTATCACCACTACACCTCCAAGCAGGCCCTGCTGGCGGGGCTGGCCGCCGAGGGGTTCGGTGAGTTCGAGGCCGCCCTG
>JAYVDG010000057.1:0-7548 GCA_043749525.1 Phenylobacterium sp. | reverse complement strand
CTAGAGCTTGTCCGGATAGATGGGCGCGATGTCGACCGGAATGTCCTTCAGGGTGGCGATCACCGCCTCGGCGTTGGGGTCGAGCTTGGCGTACGTGTCGAAGAAGGCGTTCATCCCGGCATAGTCGCCATTGGCCTGCAGGGTGACGATCTCGGCCACAACGCCCTTGATGCCCGCCGCCATCTTGGCGTCGTCGACGCGGAAGCGCTGGGCCTTGTCGTCCCAGGCGAAGGCGCCCTTGGACTTCAGATAGCCGTACTGCAGGGCGGCGCCCCGGCCGTGGCTCTCGCCCGAGCCCCAGCGGACGGCGCGGAAGATGCCGGCCATATAGGTGGCCATCAGTTGCGGCCGCTCGGCGGCGGGCAGCTCACCCTTCTTCATCATGAAAAGGACGTTGTAGACGCCCATGACGTCGGCCTTGGCCTCCTCGGCCGTGCCGTGGATGTCCTTCAGCTCGGCGTCCACCGTGGTGGCCCGCCCGTTCAGGGTAATCGAGCCCGGGCCCAGGCTGTGCGACAGCTCGTGGAACAGGGTCTCGAGCGTCATGTATTTCTTGTTCACCAGCTTGGCCTGGTCGGGGACCAGGGCCTTGCCGGCGATGGGGGCCAGGATGCGCTCGTACTTGGCGGCCAGGACGTTGGAGAGGATCACCTTCTTGGCGCCCTTGGCCTCGCGGACCCGTTCGTCATTGGGCAGGTTGAAGGCGATGGTCTGCGGGCCGTCGACATTGTCGCCCCCGCCGCGCACCTGCTCGGCCACCGAGATCGGCGAAGCGCCGCCCCGGGCGAAGTTCTTGTAGCGCGCCTCCACCGGCAGGTTGGCCTCCATGGCCTTGAGGTAGCCCTTGTACTTGTCGAGCGCGTGGCTCTCGGCGGGATCCTTCAGGGTGACGAAGGCCTCATAGGCGGTCTTCGCCCCGCGCAGCTCGTCGGTGTAGGTCTCGTAGGGACCGATGGCCATCTCGATGGGGGTGCCCTCCAGGTCCATCCAGGCCAGCTCCGACTGGAAGTAGTCGTTGGACCGGAACGAGGCCGCGCGTAGGCTCAGGAAGCGCTTGAGGCTCGAATTCGTGGTGACGGCCGCGGCCTGTTCCAGCAGCTTGGCGGCGGGCTCCAGCTCGGCCTTGTAGGCTTCCGAATAGGGAACCGCGACCAGCTTGTCCCCCTGGCGGCGGACCACGGTGTAGCCGTCGGTCAGCGCGGCCTTCTGGTCGGGATGGGCGACCAGATAGGCCTCGAAAGCCTCCTTGGTCATGCCCTCGGGATAGAAGCCCTTGCCGGGGCCATCGCCCTTGGACTGCAGCGCGTAGATCACGCTCATCTCGTCGGCGGCCTTGATCAGCAGGTTCACCACCTGGCGCTCTTCAGCCGTCAGAAAGCCGCTCTCCACCTCCATCTTGATCGACGCGTAGTGGGCGGGCGCCGCCTGGGCGGCGGTGGCGAGGCAGAGGGCCGCGAGGGCCGGAAGGATGAGCTTGCGCATGGCAGGTAAATCGCACGAAGCGCCTGGAATGGCTAGCAATCGACCCCTCCCCCGCACATCCCGGCGAAGGCCGGGACCCAGATTCACCTCCGGCGTCGGGATAGGTTCAAAGGCTCAGGGACGGTGGATCATCAGGTGAGCACAGTGGGCTTCACCTGGGTCCCGGCCTTCGCCGGGATGAGCGGATTTGGGGCCGCTCCGGCCGCGCCTACCGCGGCTGAACGGGCCGGCGCACGGTGATGGTGTTGGTGGGCAGGTTGGACAGCACTTCCAAGCGCTGCAGTTCGGCGACGGCGCTCTTGATCATCGCCTCGCCCTGCGCCTCGTCGGCGGCGATGTTGCAGCCGGCCAGTTCGCCGTCCTTGAAGATGGCGATGATCAGCGGGAGGCCATCGGAGGGCGCCGGATAGATCGCGCCGTGGATGCGTGCGGTCATGTCAGGGCTCCTGGGGTTCGCCGTCGAGGACGGTCAGCTTGCCGACGACGAGTTCGTCGATCTCGCGACGGTTGATGTGGCCACGGCCAAGCGCTAGACGGCCGATGGCGAGGGACCCGATCGCAAGGGCCCCCACGGCCAGGGCGCCCACGGCGAAGGAGCCCAGCGCCACCGCGCCCACCGCCCCAGCCGTCAGCGCCCTCGGGCGGACCTGGACGACAACGGGGCGCGGGCGGGCTTTCCTTGTCACCGGTCCTTCTCGCGCTCGCCGATGGCGGCCTGGGCGGCGGCCAGGCGGGCGATAGGCACCCGGAAGGGCGAGCAGCTCACATAGTCCAGGCCGACCTTCTCGCAGAACTCGATGGAGGCCGGGTCGCCGCCATGCTCGCCGCAGATGCCGAGCTTGATGTCGGGGCGGGTCTTGCGGCCGCGCTCGACGGCGATGCGGATCAGGTCGCCAACGCCTTCCTGGTCGAGGGTGACGAAGGGGTCGCGCTCGAAGATGCCCTTGTCGATATAGGCGCCCAGGAAGCGGCCGCTGTCATCGCGACTGATGCCGAAGGTGGTCTGGGTGAGGTCGTTGGTGCCGAAGGAGAAGAACTCGGCGTACTCGGCCAGATCGTCGGCGCGGATCGCGGCGCGGGGCAGCTCGACCATGGTGCCGACGCGGTAGTCGATGGTGACGCCCTTCTCGGCCATCACCTGCTGGGCGACCCGGTCGGTGAGTTCGCGCAGGAACTTCATCTCCAGGCCCTTGGAGACCAGAGGGTGCATAATCTCCGGGATCGGCGCGGCCTTGCCGGAGGCGACCACCTCAATGGCGGCCTCCAGGATGGCGCGGACCTGCATCTCGTAGATCTCAGGGTAAGCCACGCCCAGGCGGCAGCCGCGGTGACCCAGCATGGGGTTCACCTCATGCAGCTCTTTGGCTCGGGCCAGCAGCTTGGCGGCGTCCAAGCCTGTGGCCTTGGAGACCGCTTCCACGTCCTCGGCGGTGTGGGGCAAGAACTCGTGCAGAGGCGGGTCCAGCAGCCGGAAGGTGACCGGCAGGCCCTCCATGATGGCGAACAGCTGCACGAAGTCCTCGCGCTGCATGACCAGCATCTTGGCCAGCGCCTGTTCGCGTCCGGCCCGGTCGTCGGCCAGGATCATCTCGCGCACCGCGGCGATGCGCACGGCGTCGAAGAACATGTGCTCCGACCGCACCAGGCCGATGCCCTCGGCCCCGAACTGGCGGGCGGCGGCGGCGTCGGCGGCGGTCTCGGCGTTGGCGCGGACCTTCAGGCGGCGGATGGCGTCGGCCCAGACCATCAGGGCGGCGAAGTCGCCCGTCAGCTCCGGCTCGATCATCTGCACGGCGCCGGCCAGCACCTCGCCCTTGGAGCCGTCTATGGTGATGATGTCGCCCGCCTTGAAGGTGCGGTTGCGGGCCCGGAAGGTCTGGGCCGCGTCATCGATATAGAGTTCGCTGGCGCCGGAGACGCAGGGACGCCCCATGCCGCGCGCCACCACCGCGGCGTGGCTGGTCATGCCGCCCCGCGCGGTCAGGATCGCCTTGGCCGCGTGCATGCCGTGGATGTCTTCCGGGGAGGTTTCCTCGCGGACCAGGATGACGGCCTCGCCGGCGGCGGCCATCTTCTCGGCCTCGTCGGCGTCGAACACCACCTTGCCGGTGGCCGCGCCGGGCGACGCGGGCAGGCCCGAGGTGATGATGTCGCGCGGGCTCGCAGGATCGATGGTGGGGTGCAGCAGCTGGTCGAGCGAACCGGGTTCGATGCGCATCACCGCCTCTTCCTTGGTGATCAGGCCCTCATTGGCGAGATCCACCGCGACCTTCAGCGCCGCCTTGGCGGTACGCTTGCCGTTGCGGGTCTGGAGCATGTAGAGGCGCCCCTTCTCCACGGTGAACTCGATGTCCTGCATGTCGCGATAGTGCTGTTCCAGCTTCTCGACGACGGCCTTGAACTCCTTGAAGACGTCCGGGAGGGCTTCCTCCATGGACGGCGACTTCTCGCCCATCTCCTCGCGGGCGGCCCGCGTCAGGGCCTGGGGCGTGCGGATGCCGGCCACCACGTCCTCGCCCTGGGCGTTGATCAGAAACTCGCCATACAGGCGGGCCTCGCCGGTGGACGGGTTGCGGGTGAAGGCCACGCCGGTGGCGGAGCTGTCACCCATATTGCCGAACACCATCGACTGGACGTTGACGGCGGTCCCCCAGCTTTCGGGGATGTCGTGCATGCGGCGATAGAACTTGGCCCGGTCGTTCATCCAGCTGGCGAACACCGCGCTGATGGCGCCCCAGAGCTGGGCCTGCGGGTCCTGCGGGAAGGGATGGCCCAGCTCCCGCTCGACGGCGGCCTTGTAGGCGCTGACGACCTTTTCCCAGTCCTCGGCCGAAAGGGCGGTATCGACGCTGACGTCGAGGCGCTCCTTCTGCTCGTCGAGGATGTCCTCGAACATGTGGTGGTCCAGGTCCAGGACCACGGCCGAGTACATCTGGATGAACCGGCGATAGCTGTCGAAGGCGAAGCGGCGGTCGCCGGCCAGCTTGGCCAGGCCTTCCACCGTCTGGTCGTTGAGGCCCAGGTTGAGCACGGTGTCCATCATGCCTGGCATGGAGGCCCGGGCGCCGGAGCGCACCGAGACCAGCAGCGGGTTGGCGGCGTCGCCGAACACCTTGCCGGTGATCGCCTCGACCTTGGCCAGGCCGGCCACGATCTGTTCCTTCAGGCCTTCGGGATAGGCCTTGTCGTTGGAATAGTAGTGGACGCAGGCTTCGGTGGTGATGGTGAAGCCAGGCGGCACGGGCAGGCCCAGGGAGGACATCTCGGCGAGATTGGCCCCCTTCCCGCCCAGCAGGTTCTTCATGGACGCGTCGCCGTCGGCGCCGCCTCCGCCAAAGGAATAGACCCAGCGCGACTTGGTCAGCGTATCGGTCGGCATCCTTGAGGTCTCCTAACCCGTCACCAGAGAGAAGTCCGCCACGCGACCCATCGCGTCGCGCACCTGCGCCAAGAGCCGTAGACGGTTCTCACGTTCCGCCGCGACCTCAGAGTTCACCAGCACCTTCTCGAAGAAGGCGTCCACAGGTGCGCGCAGGCCCGACAGGGCACGCATCGCGCCCGCGAAATCTTCGTTGTGCAATGCACGCGCCACCGCCGGTTCCGCAAGGGAAATCGCCCCGATCAAGGCGGTCTCCTCGGGGGTTGCGCCCGCCATGCCGACCGCCGGTCCTGCCGGAAGCGGCCCCTTCTTTTCCTCGGCCTGGAGGAGTTGCCGGGCGCGCTTCTCACCGGCCAGCAGGTTCTTGCCTTCCTCGGTGGCGAGGAAGCTGTCCAGGGCCTCGACCCGGGCGACGATACGCACCAGGTCGTCGTCACCGAGCGCGAAGACCGCGTCCACCAGGTCGTGGCGCTTGCCCAGGTCGCGCAGCACCACCTTCAGGCGGTCGGCGAAGAACGCCATGACCTCGTCGGCCACCACGGCATAGGGGCGGAATTCGTAGATCACCTCGCCCTCGGGCGCCTCACCGGCCGCGGCCGAGCGATCGAAGCGGATATCGAAGTCGGCCTCCGTGGCCACGACGTAGGGCTTGCCTTCCAGCAGCGCGTCCTCGAACTCCTCGACATAGGTCTCGAAGACCTCCGAGGGGCTGCGCGACAGCGGGCCCAGATAGCCGGTGGTGCGCTTGGTGGAGACATAGAGGGCGCGGCCCGGATCGACGAAGCAGCGCAGGGACCGATACCAGTCGCCCACCAGCTGGCGGACGGGCGCGCGGGCCTCCGAGCCCAGCAGGATGCGGATCACCCCCAGCGCCGCGCGGCGCATGGCGTAGGGGTCGCGGGAGCCCGTCGGCTTCTCATTAATGGCGAAGAAGGCCGTCAGCGTGTCCAGCTTTTCGGCGAGCGCCACGGCCATGGTGACCGGCGTGTCGGGCGCCTCGTCATTGGCCCCCACCGGGCGATAGTGGTCGCGGATGGCGTCGGCGACCACGCCGCTGATCTTCTCCTCGCGGGCGTAGTAGCCGCCCATCAGGCCCTGCAGCTCAGGGAACTCGCCGACCATGCCCGTGCCGAGGTCGGCCTTGGCCAGGCGCGCGGCCAGGACGGCCTTGGTCACATCGGCGCCCACGCGGGGCGCGATGGCCTTGGAGAGAATCTCAAGCCGCTCGACGCGCTCATAGAGGCTGCCCAGCTTGGCGTGGAAGGTGACGCCTTTCAGCTTTTCCAGCCGGTCTTCCAGGGTGATCTTGCGATCCTCATCCCAGAAGAAGCGGGCGTCGGACAGGCGCGCCGACAGCACCTTGGCGTTGCCGGCGGCGATCACCTTGCCACCGTCGGCGGCCTCGATATTGGCCACGGTGAGGAAGTGGGGTGCGAGCTTGCCCGTCGCCGGGTCGCGGACCGCGAAATACTTCTGGTGGGTGCGCATGGAGGTGCGGATCACCTCCGGCGGCAGGTCCAGGAACACCGGGTTCATGTCCCCCAGGATCGGGGTGGGCCACTCGGCCAGGCCGGAGACCTCGTCCAGCAGGCCCTCGTCGTCCACCAGATCGAGATTGCGCGCGAAGCACAGGGTCTTGGCGCCTTCCAGGATGCGGTCCTTCCGCTCCTCGGGGTCGAGGATAACAAAGTGCTTGGCCAGCTTCTCGGCATATTCGTCGAAGTCACGGACCTTGAAGGGCTGGCCCGAGCCCATGAACCGGTGGCCCTCGGTGACATTGCCGCTCCCGATGCCGTCGACCGCGAACGGCACGACCTCGCCATCGAAGACGCAGACGATGCGCTTCAGCGGGCGGACCCAGCGCAGGGTTCCGCGGCCCCAGGTCATCGACTTGGGCCAGGGGAAGTCGCGGACGATCTTTTCGACCATCTCGGCGATGATCTCGGGTGTCGGGCGGCCCTGGCGGTGGATGTGGTTGAACCAGACGCCGTCCTTCTCCACCAGTTGCTCGCGGGTCAGGCCCGTGGAGCGCAGGAAGCCCTCCATGGCCTGGTCGGGGGAGCCGACGCGGGGCCCCTTGCGGTCCTCATGTCGGTCGCCCTGGGTCGCCGGCAAGCCCTCGGCCACCAGGGTCAGGCGGCGCGGACCGCCGAAGGACTTCACAGCCTCCGGGATCAGGCCCTCGGAGGCCAGGTGCTCGCGGGCCAGGCGTTCGAAGTCGCGCGCGGCCTGGGCCTGCATGCGCGCGGGAATCTCTTCGGAGAACAGTTCGATCAGCAGCTGGGGCATGACTATCCTCCCTTCCCCACTGTCGGGGATGGAAGGGCGACGTCGCCCTCCTCGTTCTTCACCCACGCCGTCGCGCACATCTTGGTCAGGTCGCGGATGCGGCCGATGTAGCTCTGGCGTTCGGCCACGGCGATGGCGCCGCGCGCATCCATCAGGTTGAACAGGTGGCTGGCCTTCAGCACGTGGTCGTAGGCCGGCAGAACGATGGCCTGACCCTGCGGCCCGGTCATGGCCAGCAGGCGCGGGACCTGGATCTCCATGTCCTCGAACTGGCGCTTCAGGGTCTCCACGTCATAGCCGTGGAAGTTGGCTTCCGAGTGCTGGCGCTCGTTCTCCAGGAACACCTCGCCATAGGTCTTGGGCTCGGGGCCATCGGGATCGTTGAAGGCCAGCTGGGT
>JAYVDG010000056.1:0-2725 GCA_043749525.1 Phenylobacterium sp. | reverse complement strand
ATCTGCGGGCCCTTGGTCTCGCGGCGCACGTCGTAGATGTAGCAGCGGATGCGGTCGCCGATGTTGAAGTTCTCGCGCGGGATCGACTGGTCGCGGCGCATGATGCCTTCGCCGCGGCCCAGGTCGACGACGGTGTTGCCGTACTCGACCCGCTTGACCACACCGTTGACGATCTCGCCCACGCGGTCCTTGAACTCCTCGTGCTGGCGCTCGCGCTCGGCTTCGCGAACCTTGCCGGTCACCACCTGGCGGGCCATCTGGGTCTGCACCCGGCCGAATTCGAAGGGCGGCAGCACCTCTTCGTAGGTCTTGCCGACGAAGGCGTCCTTGTCGACGCTGAGGGCTTCCTTCAGGCGGCGCGAACCCATGGGCTCGCTGGGGCCGTCCTCGCTGTCCTCGGCTTCATAGACCAGATCGTCGGGGATCACGGTGATCACGCGCTTGATGATGGTCTCGCCGGTCTTCGGATCGATATGGACCCGGATGTCGTGCTCGGCGCCGTAGCGCGAGCGGGCGCCCTTCTGGATCGCTTCCTCGATCGCCTCGATGACGATCTCCTTGTCGATCGACTTCTCGCGGGCCACGGCCTCGGCGATCTGCAGGAGTTCAAGCCGGTTGGCTGAAATGCCGGTCAGGCTCATGATCTTATCCTCTTACTCGGGCGTCTGTTGTGGGGTGTCGGCCAGCCGTGCGGCGCGCTCGTCGGCGCCACGCTTCATCAGCTGGTCGGTCAGGATCAGTTTGGCCTCAACGATCCAGGCGAAGGGGACCAGGGCGGTCTCGGCCTCCCCCTCAAGATCGATGGCGACATTGTCGTCCTCGACGCCCGCCAGCATGCCGCGGAAGCGCTTGCGGCCGTCGGCGACGCGGTCGAGTTCGAGGCGGGCCTCGTGGCCCTCGTAGTTGACGAAGTCCTTCATCCGGGTCAGCGGCCGGTCGACACCAGGCGACGAGACCTCCAGGGTGTACTCGCCGGTGATCGGGTCGGCGGCGTCCATGATCTCGGAGATGGCGCGCGACAGCTTGGCGCAGTCCTCGACCACCATTTCGCCGTCCGGGGTCTCGGCCATGATCTGCAGCCGGCGGGCATGCTCGCCGCCCATCAGGCGCAGGCGGACGATCTCGTAGCCTGCGGCCTCGGCCACGGGATCCAGCAGCTCCAGGAGCGTCCTATCTTCTGTAGTCTTGCCTCGCATGGGCTCGGCGGCTCTCCGGCAACAAAAAAGCGGCCGGGCCGAAGCCTGCCGCTCATAGGCGCTATCCAGCGCTTACGGACGATGTGAGCGCTTCTATAGCACTCCGTCAGCGGCTTGTCAGCCCCAGGGCGCGCGCCATCTCCGCGGCGATCTGCGCTGGGGCGGCGGCGCTGAAGATGCGGATGTCGCCCTGGTCCAGGTAATCGGCGAAGCGGCGCGGAAACTTGGCGGCCTCACGCCCCTCGTCGAGGCCGAGACCCCGGTCCATCTGGCGGGCGACGACGATCCGGCTAGCGGCGCCCAGGTCTTCACAGGGAAGCAGCCGGATCGAGGTCCCGGTCGCCTTCACGCGGGCCTTGTTTGCCGCCAGCAGGTCGGGGGGCGTCTCGCGGGCGAGGAAGCCGGAGGACAGCGGGACGACACAGGTCTCCGGCAACTCTTCGGCCAGGGTGGCGAAGAGTTCAGCGTTCAACTCGACATAGCGGCCGTAGCCCTGCCCCCGGATCACCGCGTCGATGTGGCCGACGCGGGCCACGAACTGCTGGTCGAGATCGACGAAGGCGCAGTCCAGCAGCCGGGTGAGTTCGACGCCGGCCGTGGTCTTGCCGACCCCGCCAGGTCCAATGATGAAGATGCGCGCCATCGGCTCAGAGCCCGCCCGCGCAGGGCGTTGCGTCAAGCAGGCCTTTATCCGCCGCCGCTAATAGTCCAAAGACCGCGCCTGCTTCTCCCGTGTGTGAAAAGGCCATCTCCCCATGGACATTTCCAAGATTTCGGTGGGCTTCAATCCGCCGTACGACGTCAACGCCATCATCGAGATTCCGCAGGGCGGGGAACCGGTGAAGTACGAGCTCGATAAGGAAAGCGGCGCGATCTATGTCGACCGCTTCCTGCACACCGCCATGTTCTATCCCGGCAATTACGGCTTCATCCCGCACACTCTGTCCGGCGACGGCGACCCCATGGACATCCTGGTGGTGGGCCCGACCCCGGTGGTGCCCGGCGCGATCATCCGCTGCCGCCCGATCGGCTGCCTGATGATGGTGGACGAGGCCGGCAACGACGAGAAGATCCTGGCTGTGCCGGTGGACAAACTGCATCCCTTCTATGCGGGGCTGGACAGCTGGCGCGGCCTGCCGTCGATCCTGACCGAGCAGATCGCCCACTTCTTCCAGCACTATAAGGACCTGGAAAAGGGCAAGTCGGTCGACATCCTGCGCTGGGCCGATCCGGAAGAAACCGGCGAACTGATCCGCCAGGGCATCGAGCTGCACAACCAGACCGAGGCCGCCAAGCTGCTCAAGTAGCTTTCACGAAGTCCAGAAACACCGGCGCGCAGTCGCCCAGGCGCTTTTCCTCATAGCGCGTGGTGATGTGATCGGCGGGCGGGACGCGCCAGTCATCCGCGCGTTCCGCCGGCCAAGCGAACTGACCGCCCGCCAGCACCCGTTCCAAGGTCCAGTCGGCATAGTCGGCCCAGTCGGTGGCGAACCGCAAGCGACCGCCCGGCTTCAGCAGCCGCGCCAGCT
>JAYVDG010000055.1:0-7572 GCA_043749525.1 Phenylobacterium sp. | reverse complement strand
GACACCGCGCTCGCTCGCTTCGGCGGCCTGGACATCGCCTTCAACAACGCCGGATCCCTGGGCGAGATGGCGCCGGCGGCGGAGATTTCCGCAGACGGCTGGCGCGCGACCCTGGAGACCAACCTCACCAGCGCCTTCCTCTGCGCCAAGCACCAGATCCCGGCCATGATCGCGCGCGGCGGCGGATCGATCATCTTCACCTCCAGCTTCGTCGGCCACACAGTCGGCTTCCCCGGCATGGCGGCCTATGCCGCCAGCAAGGCCGGCATGGTGGGCCTGACCCAGGTCATCGCCGCGGAATTCGGCGTTCAAGGCGTGCGCGCTAACGCCATCTTGCCGGGCGGAACCGACACGGCGGCGGGCCGCGAGGTCGCCAGCACGCCGGAGGCGCGCGCCTTCATCGCCGGGCTCAACGCCCTGAAGCGACTGGCCGAACCGGAGGAGATCGCGCGCGCGGTGCTCTACTTGGCCTCCGACGCCTCCAGCTTCATGACCGGGGCGGCCATGCTGGTGGACGGGGGCGTCTCCATCACCCGGACCTGATCCTCCACAGCTGCGCTGTAGAGCCGCCTTCCCAGCGCCCCGCTTTCGGCCTTCCATGCGCGGGAGATGATTCCCGCCCGCCCTCGCATCCTGTTCGTCGCCAACGCCGGCCCCGAGGTCGGTGGCGGCCACGTCATGCGCTGCATCACGCTCGCCCGAGCGCTGGGCGAGCGTGGCGCCGACTGCACCTTTGCCTGCACGCCGGAGGTGGCTGCCCTGTTGGACGTGTTCGGGCCGGAGATCGCGCGCGAGGAGGCCACCGGCCTCGACCCCGACCACATCGCCGACGCCCTGACCGGCGTGCGCTTCGACGCCCTGGTGTTCGACCACTACGGCCTCGCCCGCGAGCATCACGAGGCCCTGGCCAAGGGCCGCACCACCCTGGTGATCGACGACCTGGCCGACCGGCCAATGGCCGCAAACCTGGTGCTGGACTCCGGCCCCGGTCGGCAACCCAGCGACTACGCCCTGCTCACCGACGGCCAGCTGCTGCTGGGTCCCGAATTCGCCCCCGTCCGCCCGGAGTTCGCCCAACTGCGCAACTCGGCCCTGTCGCGCCCGACCGGCGAGGTCCGCCGGGTGCTGGTGACGCTCGGCCTGACCGACGTCGGCGGCATCACCGCCCGAGTGGTGGAGCGGCTGCGGCTGCGGCTCTCCGACGTGGCCCTGGATGTGGTGCTGGGCGCCGGCGCCCCCAGTCTCCCGGGTCTGACCAAGGTCGCCGGCCGCGATCCGCGCATGACGATCCACGTCGACAGCCAGGACATGGCCAACCTGATCCTCAATGCCGACATCGCCATAGGGGCGGCGGGCTCCAGCGTCTGGGAGCGCTGCGTCCTGGGGCTGCCGTCCGCCATCCTGGTGCTCGCCCAGAACCAGCAGGGGGCCGCCGCCGCCCTGGCCGAGCGCGTGGCCGCCCTGGCCGTCGACGCCAACGCCGACAACCTGGACGCCCGGCTGGACCGCGCCATCGTGCGCCTGCTGACCGACGCCCCCCTGCGCCAGAAGCTGTCGGCAGCCAGCGCCGCGATCTGCGACGGCCTGGGCGCCGGCCGCGCCGCTGAGGCCTTCCTGAAACTGATCGCCACCCGCGACAGCCTGCCTCACCCGCAACCCCCTCAGCCTTAACGGTCTTTTCGCACCCCAGGGCCTAGGTTAGCTGAAACGGGGAGAGCGCCGAACGCGCTCAAAAGATAAGTCGGCATGCGACAGCTTGGCGTAATCCGGGGCCCGAAAGCCCCGACGGTCCGCATCATCGGCGGCGGGCTCACAGGGATCCTGGCCGCCTTCGAGGCCCACCGCCTCGGCTGCCGCGGCATCGAACTTCATGAGCGCTTCGACCAACTGGGCGGGACCGCCTGGCCGCGCCGCGACCATGGTCTGGAACTGCGCGCCGACCGCCGCTATTTCGGTCCACAGGGTGATCCGACGCGGAACCTGCTGGAAGCCAACGGCCTGGCCTTCGACGACTTCGAGAACCGCTTCGGCTCGGTCAGCCCCGCCCCCGGCGGCGACCTGGCCTTCACCCACGACTTTGAAGGCCCGGCCCTGCGCACCCGCAAGCTGGACCTGGGCCCCGTCACCGGCGACAGCCTGGCCGACAGGATTCGCGCCTATCCCCATGACATCTCGGGCCATCTGACTCGCTATTGCCAGTGGGCCCTGGGCTCCTGGCTGGACGAGGTGGACGCCGGCGCAGCCATCCCGCTGGGCATCAAACGCGTCTACGCCACCGACATCGACACCTTTGACCTGGCCCGCGCCAAGAAGGCCGACCCTGTCTATGACAGCCTCTACGGCATTCCTCGCGCCCTGTGGGGCCGGCTGCAGAACCAGACGGCCAGCCTGCCGGCCGACGGCTACCAGACCTTCTTCATGCGCTGCCAGAGCGCCCTGGAGCGACTGGGGGTCACCGTCCAGACCGCCTCCTTCCTGTCGCCGCAGCAGGCCTTCCGCGCTCGCGAGGCCGGCGATGTCGTGGTCTGGGCCGCCGATCCGGCCCCGCTGTTCGCGCCCCTGGAGCTGGAGCCGCCCAAGCGTCTGACCAAGAGCCTGACCAGCTACATCTTCAAGGCCCGCTATGCCGGCCCCCTGCCCTTCCACGTCCGCAACTTCACGGCCGAAGGCTCGGTGTTCCGCGTCCACCTCTATGAGTGCCGCGGCCAGGCTTTGTTGAGCGCCGAGTGCGTGTCGGAAATCTCCGACTGCGACCTGCGTCGGGAAATCCACAAGCTGATGGGCGGCTTCGGCGGCGCCTGCCTGCACCTGGAGGAGACCGTCTCCATCCAGGTCGAGCCCCGCTGGGCGCAGCACTCGCTGGACGCCGCCCGCAAGCTCTCGGGCCTGCACGCGACTCTCGCCAAACACCAGGGCGCCAACTTCATCGCCGGCGCCTGGGAGGCCCAGACGCAGACGGCCTCGCTGTCGGAAATCTCGAAATCGCTAACTGCGGCTCTCGATCTTGAGCCGGCCGAGGCGATCGCCGCCTAGCCCAGCATATCCCAGGCTAGCGGCTCGCCTCGGGTCAGCTTCCGGGCCGCAACCTTACCCAAGACCTTGGCGAGGTCGGCCGGCGGCAGGCCGTTTCCCGGTCGGATCGAGCGGACATTGTCCCGCGTCAGGATCTCGCCGGCCTTCACGTCGGCGCTGATGTAGAGCGAGCGGCGGAACTGGCGGTTGGCCTTTTCCGAGCCCAACAGGTCGTAGTGGGCGCGGCCCAGGCTCTTCCAGGCGTCCTTGCAGTCGCGCACCAGGGCCGTGAACTCCGCCGGCTCTAGACTGAAGGCGGCGTCCGGACCGCCGTCGGAGCGGGCCAGGGTGAAGTGCTTCTCGATCACGCAGGCGCCGAGCGCGATAGCCGCCACCGAGGCCGCCGTGCCGTGAGTGTGGTCCGACAGGCCGATGGGGCTGTCGAACCTCGTGGCCATGTCGGCCACGGTGCGGACATTGGCTTCCTCCAGGGCGGCCGGGTAGCTGGACACGCAGTGGAGTATCACCACGCCCGGCGCGCCGGCGGCCAGCGCAGTGTCGCGGGCGGCCTGCATCTCGGCCAGGTTGGCCATGCCGGTGGAGATGATCAGCGGTTTGCCCTTGGCCGCCGCATAGGCGATCAGCGGCAGGTCCACGGCCTCGAAGGAGGCGATCTTGAAGGCCGGCGCGCCGAGCCCGTCCAGCAGGTCCACGGCGCTTTCGTCGAAGGGGCTGGAGAACAGGGTCACGCCGCGCTTGGCCGCGCGCTCGAACAGGGCGGCGTGCCACGCATAGGGGGTCTGGGCCTCCTGGTAGAGCTCGTACAGGCTGCGCCCGTCCCACAGCCCGCCGTGGATTTTGAACTCCGGCCGGTCGACGTCCATGGTGATGGTATCGGCGGTGTAGGTCTGGATCTTGATGGCGTCGCAGCCGGTGTCGGCCGCCGCGTCTATCATGGTCAGGGCCCGGTCCAGGCTGCCGTTGTGGTTCCCCGACAGTTCGCAGATGACGTAGGGCTCGTGGTCGGCGCCGATCCGGCGGCCGGCGATCTCGATGTGGGGGGCGTCAGACATAGGCGAACTCTAGGGCTTCCCCGACAATGTAGGCCCCCGAACTGAAGTCTGCGTTAACCAACTGCTTCGCCGCCCCGTGCGCGGACGCGGAATCTCACCTACATAGGCCCCATGTCCGAGACCAAAGCCCCCCGCACCACCCGCTGCCTGATCGTCGGCTCCGGCCCAGCCGGTTACACGGCTGCGATCTACGCCGCCCGCGCCCTGCTCAAGCCCGTGCTGATCCAGGGCATCCAGCCCGGCGGCCAGCTGACCATCACCACCGAGGTGGAGAACTATCCGGGCTTCGCCGACGTCATCCAGGGTCCCTGGCTGATGGAGCAGATGCAGGCCCAGGCCGAACACGTCGGCACCGAGATCATCAATGACATCGTGCTGACCGCCGACCTGTCGCAACGGCCGTTCCGGCTGACGACGGACTCAGGGGAGGTCTGGCTGGCCGAGACCCTGATCATCGCCACCGGCGCCCAGGCCAAGTGGCTGGGCCTGGAGAGCGAGCAGAAATACCAGGGCTTCGGCGTCTCGGCCTGCGCCACCTGCGACGGCTTCTTCTACCGCGGCAAGGACGTGGTGGTGGTGGGCGGTGGCAACACCGCGGTGGAGGAGGCCCTGTTCCTCACCAACTTCGCCGCCAAGGTCACCGTGGTCCACCGCAAGGACGAGTTCCGCGCCGAGAAGATCCTGCAGGAGCGCCTGTTCGCCAATCCCAAGGTCGAGGTGATCTGGGACAGCTCGATCGACGAAGTCCAAGGCGCATCCGATCCCATGGGGGTCACTGGCGTGCGCCTGAAGAACGTCAAGACCGGCATGACGCAAGAGGTCGTCTGCGACGGGGTCTTCATCGCCATCGGCCACGCGCCCGCCTCCGAACTCTTCAAGGGTCAGCTGGAGATGGACGCCGCCGGCTATCTGAAGGTGAAGGCCGGCACGACCTCGACGGCCGTGGCGGGCGTCTACGCCGCCGGCGACGTCACCGACGACGTCTATCGCCAGGCGGTGACGGCGGCGGGCATGGGCTGCATGGCCGCCCTGGAAGCCGTGCGGCTGCTGGCCGAGGAAGACCACGCCCGCGCCCACCATCCGATCAGCCACCACGAGGCTGAGAAGATCGGAACCTGGTGACTGGCGCGCCGCCCTGATCTACTCGAAGACTTCCATTTCCGCCCCGAAGAGACGAGGCCGCCGGCCATGACGAACCTGATCGTGAGAGGCGGACGCGCCCTGCGCGGAACCATCACGCCCTCGGCGAACAAGAACGCGGTGCTGCCGGTTCTGTGCGCCACCCTGTTGACCGATCAGCCGATCGTCCTGCACCGGGTTCCGGACATAACAGATGTCCGCAAGATTCTGGATTTCTTCGGAAATTTGGGCTCTTCCGTAGACATGGACTACGCCACCGGCACGCTGAAGTTGCGCCACGGCGAGGGGCTGGATCCCAAGGCCGCGCACCTGCCGCTGGGCATGCGCTCGACCCTGATGCTGATCCCCGCCCTGCTCTACCGGTTCGGAGCTGCCAGCATCGAGGAGGACGTCACCGGCTGCACGCTGGGCGTCCGCGAGATCGACCCGCACATCGAGGTGTTCGAGAGCTTCGGCGCGGACATCGACCGCAAGCCCGAGGCGATCTTCATCAAGACGCCCAAGGGCTTCGCCACCACCGACCACTGGCTGGACTACGCCTCGGTCACCACCACGGAGAACTTCATCCTCTGCGCCGCCACCGCCAAGGGCCGTTCGCAGATCACCAACGCCGCCTGCGAACCCCACGTGCAGGAGTTCTGCAGCTTCCTGACCATGATGGGCGCGAAGCTCGAGGGGGTCGGCGGCTCGCGGATCATCGTCGAGGGCGTCAATAGCCTGTCCGGCGCGGAATTCACCTTCGCCGACGACTTCCACGAGGTGGCCACCTTCCTGGCCATGGGCGCCATGACCGGCGGCGACATCGCGGTGAAGAACGGCTCGGTGGACCAATTCCCCCTGCTGGACCGCACCTTCGCCAAGTTCGGCGTCGAGATCACCCACAAGGACGGTTGGAGCCGCGCCAAGGTGGACGGCGGCGGCATGCGGGTGCGCCAGCCCTTCACCGCCAACATCCTGCAGAAGGTGGAGGCCGCGCCCTGGCCCTATGTGCCGGCCGACCTGCTGCCGATCTTCGTGGCCCTGGGCGTGCGTTCCGAGGGCCAGTGCATGTTCTGGAACAAGGTCTATGAGGGCGCGCTGGGCTGGTCCTCGGAACTGGGCAAGTTCGGCGCCCACTCCCTGCTCTGCGACCCGCACCGCCTGATCACTTTCGGCGGCAAGCCCCTGGTGCCCGCCGAGGTCGAAAGCCCCTACATCATCCGCGTCGCCATCGCGCTGTTCATGCTGGCCGCCAGCATCGAGGGCGAAAGCACCATCCTCAACGCCACCCCCATCCAGCGCGCCCACCCGAAGTTCGTCGAGAACCTCAACGCCCTGGGGGCCGACGTGTCGTGGGTGGCGGGGGACTAGGCCCCGAGGCGCCCGACGTCCGGCCTCCGGGGACCGCGCGCTTCATCTGGACCAAGGGCACGAGCGCGAATCCAAGCTGAGCCGCCAGGCCGATGCCCCCCGGACGCGACAGGGAAGCCGCGAGATAGTCCCCTGGCGTGCGCCCGAAAAGCAGGACCGACAGGCCCAGTTCCAGCAGCATCAGCAGGCCGAACCCGACTCCGCCCATCGCCAGGCGCGGGGTCACGGCCGGCGGAATCTGGAAGACCCTGACGCACCAGGCCGAGGCCAGCCAGCTTACCGCCAGGATCAACGGAGCCTCGATCGTCACGGCCAGGGTGTCGCCTAGGCGTGGCGCCACCAGCAGGGTGCGCACGGTCCCCAAGGCGAAGGCCACCGGGAAAACGATCGCGACGTAGGCCGCCCCAGCCCAGGCTCCGCCCCCCGCCGCGAGCGTCCGCCGGCCGGTCACGCGACCATCACCTGCAGCCCGGCCCGTCGCAGGGAACGGGGCATGTCAGGGCCATAGCCGAAGCGCACGACCAGGTCGGGGCGCAAGCGCGAGCCCAACCAGCCGGCGAAGGCGGTTCGGGAGGGCGCGTCCTCCACCGGCTGGTTCAGGAAGGCCAATTTCATCCCAGCGGCGGTCGCCTGTAGAGCGAAACGTGTGAAGGCGCGGCCGGCCTCGACCCAGCCGACGGGGCCGCCCTCGTGGCTGGTGATGACCGCCAGGCCCGCGGAGCTGCGCATCTGCCGCACGACCTTGTCGGTCTCGGCCTTTTCGGTGAAGACCAGCTCAAACAGACGCTCGCCCACGAAGCGCGGCGCGGTGGGGCTGCCGGAGGCCGCGGCGAACAGACCGTCGCGCCGGGCCAGGGCCTCAGCGGCGTCGAAGCGAATCCAGGACTTGAGCTCCTGCCGGAATCCCGGATCGCGGACCTGGGCGGCGTCGCCTCGGACGATGAAGTCGGTGGCCTGCCCGAGGCGCCTGGCGTCTGTGATCAACGCTATATCCACC
>JAYVDG010000054.1:0-2725 GCA_043749525.1 Phenylobacterium sp. | reverse complement strand
GATCAAACCGCGTCTGAGCGGTCACGAAGGCGCGCAGGGCCAGTTCGAAGGTGCGGTGACCATCGGGATCGAAGGGGCCGAAGGGCAGGCCCGCCTGCTGCCCCTGGGGCCGGACGGTCAACACCACGGCCTGGCCGTCGCGGATGGCCACGACCACGGCCGATAGTCCAATGACGACGGCGCGGTCCATCCTAGTGGCGGGCCGGGAAGTCGAAGGGCTGGGCCACTTGGTAGTCATAGTCGCCCATGGCGGCCACGGCGTCGGCCATCCGGCCCCGCCGCCCCATGATGTCGTCGGCCAAGGCGATGATCCGCCGGTTGGGAGAGGCGTGGCGGGCGGCCCGGCGCATCACCTGGGCCATCTCCCGCTCGTCGGCGTCCGGATTGCGCTCGCAGGCCAGGACGAAGGCGCTGGCGGTGGAGCGGCTGATCCCCGCCCAGCAGTGGATCAGCATCGGCGCGTCGCCCTGCCAGCCGGCCCCGAAGGCCAGCAGGTCGTGGATCAGCTGCTCGTCGGGCGGGATCATGCCGTCCATCGGTTGGGCGATGTCGTTGACCCCCAGGCGCAGGTGGTTGGCGGCCTCGATCCCCGCGGGCGTGGCGATCATGCTGGCCGGATCCAGCAGAGTGACCATATGTGACGGCGCCCGCGCCACGATCACGGCGGGAACCTCGGCCAGTCCGCAGATGATGAAGGTCACGCTCACTCCACCTCAAGGGCCGCCGACAGCGCCTGGTAACGCTGAACGTAACCTAGCTGTGCCTGCGCTGCCGACAACGGTTGGATACGCAGGTCGTAGCCCTCCGGCGGCGCGTCGAAGAACTCGATCGACTCCGCCAACCCGAACCCGGCCAGTTGCGTGGCCTCGAAGAAGGCGCAGGCCCGGTCGGCCCGCTTGATCAACTTCTTCACCGCCAACGGGACCTTCGCCGGCAATCCGAACCGCGTATGGATTGCATGCTCCAGCCGCTCCTCGAACTGCTTGTAGTCATAGCCGAGCGCCGCTTTGAACGGACTGATCATGTCCCCTATGACGTACTCAGAGGCGTCGTGCAGCAGGGCCGCCAGCCGCCAGCGCGGCTCCAGGTCGGGCTGGATGTGGACACATAGCTCCTCCACGACCACCGAATGCTGCGCGACGGAGAAGGCGTGCTCGCCGATCGTCTGGCCGTTCCAGCGCGCCACCCGCGCCAGGCCGTGGGCGATATCCTCGATCTCGATGTCCATCGGCGAGGGGTCCAGAAGGTCCAAACGCCGACCCGACAACATGCGTTGCCAGGCGCGGGGTTCTTTCTTGGCGTTATGGAGCCCTTTCCTCACCGACGCGTTCCTCTCAAACTCAAGCTCGTGACCTGTACCAGGACTTGAGAAAGATCAATGTGCGGGTCCATCGTCGTCGTCACCGTGCATCAACGCCAAGGGGAAACACATGAGCTGGGCTAGAATCATGACGCCGCTGTCCGGCGGCGAGGGTGACAAGGCCGCCGTGAAGGCCGCCGCCCTGCTGGCCGAACCGTTCGGCGCCGAGCTTGCCTGTGTCTATACCCCCGCCGATGTCGCCGATGTGATGCCCTGGATGGGCGAGGGCTTCCTGGGCGGGGTGCAGTCCACCGCGCTTGAATCCCTGAAGGAGGCTGCCGCGGCCGGTGAGGTCAAGGCGCGCGCCGCTGTCGACGCCTGCGGCTACGCCAAGGCCGCGTTCATTTCCCTGCAGACCCCGGTCTGGGCCGGGCTTTCGGCCGAGAGCCGGCTTTCCGACGTGGTGGTCTTCACCAACGATCCGCCGCGTGGCCGTGGCCCGCTGGCCGAAGCCTTTCAACAGATGGTGGCCGACGAGCAGCGCCCGGTGTTGATCGCCCGCGAGGGCTTCAAGACCGGCGGCGTGATCGCCGTGGCCTGGGACGGCGGCAAGGAAGCGTCCCGCGCCGCGCGTCTGGCCATGCCGCTGCTGGAAAAGGCCTCCCGCGTGGTGATCCTGGCCGCCCCCAAGGCCAGCTCGCGCAGCTTTGATCCCACGCGCCTGCAGGCCTATTTCGCGGCCCGCAACATCGCCGCCGACATCGATATCCTGCCGGACTCCGGCGACGCCGCCCCGCTGCTGCTCTACGCCACGAAAAAGGCCGACGCCGACGTTCTGGTGGCCGGCGCCTTCGGACACCCGCGTCTGCAGGAGTTCATTTTCGGCGGCACCACCCGTTCACTGCTGGCCGCCGACCAGCCGTCCCTGTTCCTCTCCCACTAATCGAAAGCGTATTCGTCATGAGCCTCTCGCGCATCGTCATGCGGCTTGCCCGCAACCCGGGCACCGAGTTCGCCGGCGGCGACGACCACCGCGGCTATTCGCTGACCGCGCCGCTGACCGCTGACGGGCACATCGACGAGGCGGCCTACGCCAAGGCCAAGGCCGAATGCGTGGTGCGCCGGTTCCAGCCGGATGAGGACGCTACAGACGGCCGCCTGGCCAAGAAGGGCGCGCGCTGGTTCTTCGACTATGACGGTGACGACACCGCCGACGACGAGCCGGTCCATCGCCTGGGCGAGCATCGCTTCGCCGTGGGCGAATACGTCACCGTCGCCGATGAGGACGGCCGGCCGCTGACCTACAAGGTGGTCGAGGTTCAGCCGGCCTAGCATTACAGTTGGGCTGACGTTCGATGTCTGAATTGATGGGCGACCATGATTGGGAGGTCATGGGATGTCGGGTGCATCGATCGAGACGACGCT
>JAYVDG010000053.1:0-2725 GCA_043749525.1 Phenylobacterium sp. | reverse complement strand
ACCGCCCCGACCTGTTCGACCCGGTCTTCGCCTGGTTCGAGGCCACGGCGACCGGCGAGACCCTGACGACGGTGGCGCTGGACAATGACCCGGACGGCTTGGCCCGGCTGGTGACGCGGGGCTATCGGGCGCTCGGCGACAATCACCCCTTCGCCCTGAAGATGTCGCGGACCCTGGAAGACCTGCCGACCGTGGTGCTGCCCGACGGCTTCCGTTCGGGCTCCATGGCGCAGCTCCAGGACCCTGATCGCCGGGCGCTGGCCCACCGCAACGCCTGGAGCCGGATCGCCGGCCGCGAGGCCGACCCGCCCGGCCGGTCCCGCGTCACCGGCAAGAGCTATCGCCAGGTGATGGCGGCCTTTCCCTATCGCCCCGAGCTCGATTGGGTGATCGAGGCGCCCGACGGACGGCTGGCGGCCAATGCCTGCCTCTGGCTGGACGACGTTCACGGCACGGGCCTTTTCGAGCCGGTGGGCACGGACGCCGACTTCCGCCGCCTGGGCCTAGCCCAGGCCGTCTGCCTGGCCGCCCTCCACGCCCTGAAGGACACGGGCGCCCACCTGGCCCTGGTGGGGCCGCGCGGCGACGACGGCTATCCGGCGCCCCGCGCGCTCTACGCCGGCCTCGGTTTCACGGCCTATGCGCGGGAGATCGTTCACGCCCGCAAACGGCTTGCTTGACCCGGCGTCGGGGGTTCCACTGTCAGCTGAAACATCCGTTTGGGAGGACGTCGTGGCCCTGAAGACCCGTTTCACCGAGCTCGTCGGAGTTGAACATCCGATCGTCCAGGGCGGCATGCAGTGGGTCGGCCGCGCCGAGCTGGTGGCCGCGGTCGCCAACGCCGGCGGCCTGGGCTTCATCACCGCCCTGACCCAGCCCACCCCCGCCGCCCTGCGCGAGGAGATCGAGCGCTGCCGGTCGCTGACCAGGAAGCCCTTCGGCGTCAACCTGACCATCCTGCCGGCCATCAACCCGCCGCCCTATGGCGAGTACCGCCAGGCGATCATCGATAGCGGCGTGAAGATCGTCGAGACCGCCGGCAACAAGCCTCAGGAGCACGTCAACGAGTTCAAGAAGCACGGCATAATCGTCGTCCACAAGTGCACCAGCGTGCGCCATGGCCTGTCGGCCGAGCGCATGGGTGTGGACGCCATCTCCATCGACGGCTTCGAGTGCGCCGGTCACCCCGGTGAGGACGATGTGCCCGGCCTGATCCTGATCCCCGCCGCGGCCGACAAGATCAAGATCCCGATGATTGCCTCGGGCGGTTTCGGCGACGCGCGCGGCCTGGTGGCGGCGCTGGCCCTGGGCGCCGAGGGCGTCAACATGGGCACCCGCTTCATGGCCACCAAGGAAAGTCCCATTCACCAGGCCATCAAGGAGCAGATCGTCGCCAATGACGAGCGCTCCACCGACCTGATCTTCCGCACCATGCACAACACCAGCCGGGTGGCCCGCAACGCCATCAGCCAGCAGGTGGTGGCGCTGGAAAAGCAGGGCGCGAAGTTCGAGGACGTCCGAGAACTGGTGGCCGGCATCCGCGGCAAGAGCGTCTACGAAGTGGGCGACAATGACGCCGGCATCTGGTCGGCCGGCCAGATCCAGGGGCTGATCCACGATATTCCCTCCTGTCAGGAGCTGATCAGTCGCATGGTCCGCGAGGCCGAGGAGATCATCACCGGCCGCCTGGCGCGCTTCGTTTCGGACAAGCAGATGGCCAGCGCCTGAGAACCACGGTTGATTAGGGCGCGGGTTGTGTAAGCTAGGGGTCCCCCCGAGCTTGCGAGATCATCCCCGCCCGTGCCGAACCTGACGCCGAAGGCCAAGGCCAATGTCTCGATGGTGATCGAGACGATGTACGCCATCGCCGCCGAGCCCGACAAATGGGAGCAGATCGTCCAGGCCCTGGACGTGGAAGCCAGCGATGCGCCGCCCGAGGCCGCGGGCGCCGCGCGCCTGGCGGCCCTGGCCGCCGACCGGGGCGAGGCCGTGCAGATCGGAGTGGTGCTGATCAACGCCGCCGGCGGGGCCAGCGCCTGGAACGCGGCGGGCGAGGCGGTCTTCCACCAGCGCCTTGGGATGATAGAGGCACAAGGCTTCCGCTTCTTCAATCCCGCCAATCACGAGGCCCTGGATCGAGCCCGCCACCGCCTGCGCGGCACGCAGGGGCGGCAGGTCATCGTCAAGTTCAGCCAGTCTGACGACGAGGCGCCGCACTTCGCCTATGTCGTCCCCGCCAGCGGCCTGCCGCCCGCGCTCGCCGCCGGCCTGGGCGGCGCCGTGACCACGGGGGAGGGGGCCTGTGCGGTGGTCTTTCCAGCCGTCGAGGCCACCGACCGGCTATGGGCCAATCTGCGTGAGAGCTTCGGCCTAACGCCGGCCGAGACCCGGCTGGCGGCGCGACTCAAGGACGGGCTGACGCTGAAGGAGGCGGCGGTCGAACTCAGCGTCAGCTTCAACACCGTCCGCAACCAGCTGCGCGGCATCTTCGAGAAGGTCGGCCTGTCGCGGCAGAGCGAACTTATCCGCACACTGACCCAGCTGGGCTCGCTGGCCACCTCCTTCCAGGAGAGTTCGGGCCGCGGCCTGCTGGGCCCTCCCATCGCCGCCACCGAGCGTGGCGCCGTGGAGACCGCGCCGTCGATCCGCTTCCTCAGCCTGCCCGATGGCCGCCGCCTGGCCTGGCGGTCGTACGGCGATCCCACGGGCAGGGCGGTGCTGATGG
>JAYVDG010000052.1:0-2733 GCA_043749525.1 Phenylobacterium sp. | reverse complement strand
ACGCCCTCCACGAACATCCGGTTGTCGCGCCCGGTCGTGCCCTTCTGATCAGGCCGACCGATGATCAGACCCGAGATCCGATCCCAGCGCTCGTCACTCAGCACCAGACGATCCATCACACCCAAGACAACCTCCCAAAGAGAAGTCTTGAATCACGCTTCGGGCGAATCGGGGATCCCTAGAGTCCACAGCTCCTAGAGTGCGGGATCGGCCGCCTGCATCTCCCTACCGAAAGCGCCTCCTGGTGGGCGTTGGAACTCCTTCCCATCTTCGCCACCTTCCTCGGGCTGGCCGCCTTGATGACCTATCTCACCCGCGCCTATCAGTGGGCCAAGGCGGAGATTGATGTCGGCAGCTATGAACCCTTCGTGGCGGAACCAGCGGAGTGAGGTTCGTGCGCGCGTTCGCCATGCTGCTGGCGACGACGGTGCTTGTCGCCTGCGACGCGCCGATAGAGGCCATTTACCCGGAGACAGCGTCCGCCAGTCTTTTCGTCCGGAGCTACGAGCAGGGGCATGAGGAAATCACGGAGGTCGCCGCCCTGTCCCCGGCTCAGATTGGTCGGTTGCGCGGCGCTCTTCGTGCGCAAGCGCCAGAATTGATCACCGCAGCCTGCTTCGTCCCGCACCACTTCTTTCGCATGTATGACGGGAAAGGGAAGATGATCGGCGAGATCGCTGTCTACTTCTGCTGTCTTGGCATCCGGGCAAAGCCTTCGCTGCCGCTGCCACTGCCGATCGGCAAGGAGCTTGGGGCGGACTACAAGGCTCTCGCTGCTCTTGCCCGGGAGTTGGGCTCGACCCCAAAGGTAAATTGCGAGTCAGATGAGGCCGTCGGACTCTGAAGCGACGATCCCAATGCCGGCCAATCAGAATCTAACCCCGCGCCTCATCCAAGCCCGCCCACATCGCCCCGCAGTCCAGCATCTCACCCTCCGCCATCGCCTGGTCGATAGCCATCACCGTCAGCCCCGCCTCCATGGCGTCATAGGGCGTCACCGGGAACACCGTCCCCAGCTCCAGCGTCGCCAGCAGGTCCCGCGCCATCGCCTGATCGGCCCCATTGTGGCTGTCGGCGGTGACCCCGCCGTAGTCGATGCGCTCCGGCTTCTGGCGGTTGAGGGTGGGGCGGATCATCAGCTTGTTGCGCACTAGGTCGGCGATCAGGGTGGCGTCGGTCCCGGCCACGTACCAGCGGCGCTCGGGCAGTGACACATGACTGTTGGCGTGGAAGGACAGGCGCACGCCGTTGGCGTATTCCACCATGGCGGTCTGGTGGTCGGTGACGTCCATGTCGCTCTCGAAGGCGTCGTTGGCGCCCATCCAGCCGGGGTTGGTGGCGACATAGGCCGGTGAGCAGTCGTCATAGGTCCGGGCCGCGCCCGCCCGCTCTGACGTGAACACGCGCCGCCCGCCGAAGCTCGCCACCTTGGCCGGCCTGGCGCCCGCGATCCGCCCGAAGATATCGAAGTCGTGGCACACCTTGTCCAGCAGGTAGCTCCCGCCCCACTCGACCTTGCGCCGCCAGTTGCGGGCCAGATAGGCGCCGTGCTCCACCGGCAGGTGCTCGGTGGCGTCGATGGAGATGATCTCCCCCAGCGCGCCGGAATCCACGCGCTTGATCACCTCGCGCACGATGGGCATGGAGCGCATGACCAGGCCGATGAACAACGGCGGATGGCCCGGCTCGGCCAGGGCGCGGGCCAGCGCATAGGTCTCCTCCACCGTGCGCACGATCGGCTTCTCGGCGAAGATCGGATAGCCCTGCGCCATCGCCAGGCCCAGGTGGCGCATGTGCAGGTGGTTGGGCGTGCCGATCATGACGAGGTCATAGGGCCCGTCGTGCAGCAGGGCGCCGGGGGAGGGATAGCTGGTCCCCAGTGCGATCCCCGCATCGGCCAGGATCGAGGCGCCCACCGGCCCCGGATCGACATAGGCCGCCACCTCCAGGTTCCAGCCGACCTCCTTCATGGCGACCAGCACGTGGGCGATGCGTTGGCCCAGGCCAATGACGCCGATGCGATAGGTTTTCATGGCCGGTTTCCCCCTGCATTCCCGCTTGGCGCACGTCGCGGAATGCCGACACTATGAGGCAACAAGCAAAAACCAAAAAACACCGGGACGAAACATGCACTACGCGGAACTCAAGCAGGCCTGGTCCGAGCTGACGGCGCCCGGACAGCCCTTTGAGATCGAGAACATCGAGGTCCGCGGGAACACCATCCGCAGCTATAAGCTGGCCCCGCCCAATATCCGAGCCATCTGGCTGTCGACCGTCGCCTTCGCCGACCGCGACTACATGGTCTACGACGACGAGCGCATCACCTACGGCGAGGCCCACACCCGGGTGAACGCCATCGCCGCCTGGCTGTGGGCCGAGGGCGTGCGGCCCGGCGACCGGGTGGCCATCGCCATGCGCAACTATCCCGAATGGATGCTGATCTACTGGGCCTGCGTCTGCATCGGCGTCGCCGCCGTCGGCATGAACGCCTGGTGGGTCACCGAGGAGCTGGAATACGCCCTGAAGGACTCCGCGCCGAAAGTGGTCTTCTGTGACGAGGAGCGCCTGGCCCGCATCCTGGAACGCCCGGCGATGGCCGAGGGCAGCCGCCTCGTGGTCACCCGCATGGCCAATCCGCCGGAAGGCGTCCTGCCGTTCTCCGAGGTGCTGGTGCGCGGCGGCGACATGCCCGACGTCCAGGTCGATCCCGACGCCGACGCCTGCATCTTCTAC
>JAYVDG010000051.1:0-7600 GCA_043749525.1 Phenylobacterium sp. | reverse complement strand
AGAACCGCCCATTCCTCGTCCGTCAGATCGCTTGAATACCGAAGGCCCTTTCGGGCATGCTTGCGTCGGGTGATCTCAGTCCACATGTCGATGTCCGTAGATGGCTAGCACCTTCAACAGAATCACAAGTACCTGATTTCACCCAACTTCATTTCGGGTCAGCCTCTCAGCCCCAAGGCCGACCTGCCTGTGCCGGTATGTATCTTCGGCTATGATTGGCGACAGCCGCTCGAAGTCACTCAGCAGCGGTTAGCGGCGTTCATTCTCGACGTGATCGAGAAGACCGCCCTGACTCGCCACTACAACAATGACGGCTACGGCGCTCGCCGACGCGTCAATCTGGTCGGACATTCCATGGGCGGGCTGGTGATCACGGGCTACCTCGCCAGCGCTGGGCAAGCCGCTGCCGTGGACCGCGTTGCGACGATCGCCACCCCCTTCAAGGGATCGTTTGAAGCGGTCGAAAAGCTTGTGAAAGGAACGTCGAACCGGCGGGAACGCGAGGCGTCCAGACTCACGCCCTCGCTTTACTATCTGCTTCCGAGTGTCACCAAGGGCATTGTCATAGATCCACCACTGCCTCAGTCAGACATCTTCGACCGAAGACTCTGGCAGACGAGCGTAGTTGAAACAATTCAGGAGGCGCTACGCCTTCGTGGATCTGGGCGCATGGCGCCCACCGAAGCGAATGCAATCCTGATCCTTGACGATTTGCTCGCCAAAGCCAGAATTCACCGCAAGACGGTGGACAATTTTGATCCGAATTCATGCGGGCTTGCGGCAAAAGACTAGCTTTGCATAATCGGCATTGGCGATGAGACCCGCGTCGCTCTTACCATCGCCAATTCTCCCATGGGTCCTGTATTCGATCTGTTGTCCCCTGAAATGATCGACAACGATATGACCTTGCCACCGTCATGGCGGACGGGGGATGGGGGATGGGACCGTCCCCTATGATGGCGCCCAGCCGAATTTTGACGTAACACGCCAGATCGTTTCTCACCGCGATTTCAGGCCGCTCGAATTGAAAGAAAAGCTTCTCGACGCCGCGACGGCGCTGCACGGCATCCTGCCCAACATGGACAAGATACAGTCTATGATCGTCAACCACCTGGCATAGCCCTTTGGTCTGCTGCCGGCGGCGGGTACTCTTGATCGCGTCGCCTCAGCCGGAGTGAAAGCACCGGACAGTAGCGATCAGCTCGCGGGTCGCCACTATCCTTTGCGCGCCGCGCCACGCCACGAGAACTTGACCGCAAAACTGACGCCCCCGTCACGTTAGTGCTTGCCGAACGCTGTTCAAGACGCGAGGTGTGTTCGCAACAGGCCTTCAAAGGCCTGACCCAAGCGAGGAATACCGTCATGAGCGATAGCGCCACTCTGGACGCCGCCACCGTCAAGGACGCCCGCGACGCGGTCTATTCCCTGCCGATCGCGAGCCTGAACGTGGCCAACTCGGCGCTCTTCAAGGACGACGCCATCTGGCCCTACTTCGAGCGGCTGCGGGCCGAGGATCCGGTCCACTGGCAGCCGGCCAGCGACTTCGAGCCCCACTGGGCGGTCACCCGCTACAACGACATCATGGCCGTCGATACCAACCACGCGGTGTTCTCGTCCGAGGGCGGCATCAGCCTGGGCCCCAGTGAAGAGATGATCGCCAAGCTGGTGGCCAGCGGCGCCCAGATGACCGGCGGCGCCTTCGGCGGCCCCACCGGCGGCCCGACCATGTTCATCGCCATGGACCCGCCCAAGCATGACGAACAGCGCAAGACCGTCAGCCCGGCGGTCTCGCCGCACAATCTGAAGATCATGGAGCCGCTGATCCGCGAGCGCGCCGGGATGATCCTCGACAGCCTGCCGATTGGCGAGGCCTTCGACTGGGTCGACAAGGTCTCCATGGAACTGACGGCCATGACCCTGGCCACCCTGTTTGGCATGCCGCAGGAGGACCGCCGCAAACTGACCCGTTGGTCGGACACGGTGATGTCGCGTCCCGGCGACGGCGTCATCGACACCTGGGAAGAAAAGCGCGCCGAGATGGGCGCCTATGCCGGCTACTTCCTCAACCTGTGGAACGAGCGCAAGGCCAACCCCATCGAGGGCGACATGGTCTCCATGCTGGCCCACGGCGAGGCCACCAAGGACATGAACCAGTTCGAGTACCTCGGGAACATCATCCTGCTGACCATCGGCGGCAACGACACCACCCGCAACACGATCTCCGGCTCGGTCTACGCGCTCAACAAGTATCCCGACCAGTACGACAAGCTGCGCGCCAATCCCGACCTGGTCCCCTCGATGGTGTCGGAAACCATCCGCTGGCAGACCCCGCTGGCCCACATGAAGCGCGTGGCCACCCGGGACTACGAACTCGGCGGCAAGATGATCAAGAAGGGCGACAACGTCGTCATGTGGTACGCCTCGGGCAACCGCGACGACAGCGTCATCGAGAACCCCAACGCCTACATCATCGACCGCGAACGGCCCCGCCAGCACCTCTCCTTCGGCTTCGGCGTCCACCGCTGCGTCGGCAACCGCCTGGCCGAGCTGCAGCTGAAGATCATCTGGGAAGAGATCCTGGCCCGCTTCCCCGAGATCAAGGTGCTGGAGGAGCCCCAGCGCGTCCCCTCGACCTTCGTGAAGGGCTACAAGTCCATGCAGGTGATGATCCCGCGCCGGCTGTAGGCCTAGCCATTTTTGGAGCGGCTGCCGTCGTCGGCGAAGGCGCCGAACATCGGGTCCCATTCCACAATGGTCAGCTCGTCGATCAGCCCCTCGATGGAGAAGGGGTCAGCGGCGACGAGACGCTCGACTTCGGCGCGGTCATCCACCGTCATGATGATGAAGCCCGCACGCTTGCCAAGCCCCGTCACGGGGCCGGACGCGCGTATCTTGCCGTCTTCGATCAAGCCGCGGAGATAGTCGACATGCGGCATGACGTGGCGTCCCCAGCCGTCGCCGTCGGGGTGCGTCATGGTTACGAGGAAGAACGCCATGCTGTTGCTCCGTGCGCCCTCTCGCGGGCCACGCTGCGTACTCCCACATGATCAGGTTCGCCACCCACCCTGGGCGAAGACAATCCTGTCCTCAAAGAGCCCAAGCGCGTCCCCTCGACCTTCGTCAAAGGCTCAAGAGCATGCAGGTGATCATCCCGCGCCGCCTGTAGGGACGGCGCCGGGCGGCGGCCCATTGCTGAGCTTGCGCGTTGGCGCCATCCTCGGTTGAAACAGGGGTGGCGCATGAAATCGATCATCGGGCTGGCGGCGCTGGTCGCGACGCTGGCGTCGAGCGCGTTTGCCGCGCCGGCCTCCATCATCGACATGCACCTCCACGCCATGGGGGCGGCCGATCAGGGTCCGCCGCGGGTGGTGATCTGCGCGCCCTATGACACCATCCCGATCCGCGACGTGAAGAAGGGCGCCGAGCCCTACGCGTCCTACGCCTTCAAGACCGCCCACTGCGCCCATCCGATCTGGTCGGCGGCGGACGACGCAGCCCTGCAGCGCGAGAGCCTGGCGCAACTGGAGCGCTACAATATCGTGGCGGTCACCAGCGGCGCCCCGGCCCTGGTGGAGACCTGGCGCCAGGCCGCGCCCAAGCGGATCATTCCCGGCCTGATGTTCGGCCTCAGCGACGCACCCTCCATCGCCGAGCTGCGCGACCTGCACAAGGCGGGCAAGCTGGCGGTCCTGGGCGAGATCGAGACTCAGTACGAAGGCATCGCGCCCAACGACCCCAGGCTGGACCCCTACTTCGCCCTGGCCGAGGAACTGTACATCCCGGTGGGCATCCACGTCGGCCCCGGCCCCCCCGGGGCGACAGCCATAGGCATCAAGACGTTCCGCATGTCGGCGGGCGACCCGCTGCTGCTGGAGGACGTGCTGGTCAAGCACCCCCACCTGCGCCTCTATGTGATGCACGCCGGCTGGCCCAATATCGACCACATGATCGCGCTGATGTACGCGTTCCCGCAGGTCTATGTGGACACCGCGGTGATCGACTACACCCAGCCCAAGGCCGAGTTCCACCGCTACCTGCGCCGCCTCGTCGAGGCCGGCTATGGCGACCGGATCATGTTCGGGTCCGACCAGATGGTGTGGCCCAAGGCGATCGGGCCGGCCATCGAGGCCATCCGGTCGGCCGACTTTCTCACCGCCGCCCAGAAGCGCGCCATCCTGCATGACAACGCCGCGCGGTTCCTGCGGCTCGGCGAGGGCGAATTGCGCTGACGGCGCATTCAATCGGACCGGCGCTGTCCGCGCTGGCGGTCCTGTGTCGTCTCAGTCCAGGCGCACGGTCACCGTCATCGGCACAGGCGCGAGACGGGTGGGCGCCTGTTTCTCGCATTGGGTGCTTTTGAGGGGGTAGAAGAACGCCAACCGCATGACCTTGCCATATCGCCCGAGCGCCGTGATCTTCGATATGGACGGCCTGCTGTTCGATACCGAAGCGCTCTGGCAGGAGGGTCTCCTAGCCGCCGCCGCCGAAGCCGGGCACGCGATTCCCGATGAGGTCTACAATCAGTCCATCGGCGTGCGCCGCTCGCAATGCGGGCCCCTGTTCCGCGCCCACTTCGGCGAGGATTTCCGCTTCGAGGATTTCCACGCTGATTGGCGCCGCCACTTCTGGCGGGTCGCCGAGAATAGGCCCGCGATGAAGCCAGGCGTCCCTGAACTGCTGGACCTCCTGGACCAGGTCCGGCTGCCGCGCGCCATCGCCACCTCGTCCTCCCGAACCACCGTCGAGCGGCATCTGACCGCGCACGGCCTGACGGACCGTTTCGACACGATCACCTGCCGTGGCGACTACGAGACCGGCAAACCCGCGCCCGATCCCTTCCTGAAAGCCGCCGCGCGCCTGGGCGTCGAGCCCCGTCTATGTCTGGCCCTCGAAGACTCCCACATCGGCGTCCGTTCGGCGGCGGCGGCTGGCATGATGACCGTGATGGTGCCCGACCTGCTTGAGCCCACGCAGGAGCTTGCCGCCCTGTGCGTCCTTGTCGCCCGGGACCTGCATCAAGTCCGCGATCTGGTGCTGGCGGGTCCCTAGGGTTCGGAACGCTCGTCGAAATAGCGGACGTCGGTCTCGTCGCGATCCCAGTCCGCCCGCGACGTGCAGAACAGGTGGGTGCGAACCCCCTTGCCGAGCGGCGCATCCAGCGTGCCGGCCGTGACATAGACATTCTTCTCGTCCGTCTCGGCCGGCAGCGGCGTGCCGCAGGTCTTGCACCGGGTGATGGGGTATCCCGAAGGCAGGGCGAAGGTGACGCCGTGATCCTCCCACCTCACCCAGCGAAAGCGGTCCACTGGAACGATCAGGATCGCATTCCCGTTCGACCCGGAAGAACTGGAACGATCAGGATCGCATTCCCGTTCGACCCGGAAGCCTTGCGGCACAGGGAGCAGTGGCACATCCAGACGCCATCGAGATCGCCCTCGTTCTCATAGGCCCTGGCGCCACAAAGACAGCTGCCTGTCCGGACCGTCATTGGCTTCCCCCTCCCGCGGACGCCCTCTGTTCGCCGGGGCCGCTTGCAGCATGCAGAGACGCGCCCGGCAGCCCGGTCATGACCATCAGCCGAGCCACGCCCGCTAGAGCCCGCCGGCGAACAGGTCCGGCTTGCCGATCGGCACGCCCCGCGACCGCAGGATCGCGTAGGCGATCGACAGGTGGAAATAGAGGTTGGTGGTGGCGAAGACCGTCAGCCACTGGGCGGCCGGCAGGGTGGGCTCCATGCCCGTGCCGATCATCACCTTAAGCGGGACGTCATCACGGCCTTCGAACTGCGCCGGCGTCAGGGCGGCCAAATAGGCCTTGGCGTCGGCCAGCCCCTGGCGGATCTGCGCCACGCTGGGCTCCAGGGTCATCTCCTCGGGCACCGGCAGACCCACCACGCGGGCCGGCCACGACCGGGGGAAGTTGCAGACCACGGCGAACTGGAAGGCCAGGGGCGCCATGTCGTCGATCAGCCGCCAGTCCAGCATGTCGGTCTCGCTGACCCCAGCGGCGGCCGCGTGCTCCAGCCCCTTGGCCAGCAGGTTGGCGGCGGTGTCCAGCACCCGGCTGTAGAGGCCGACGAAGCTGTAGAGGTTGGTGGTCATGGTCAGGTCTCCAGGTCGCGAATGTCAGTCGGGCTCGCCGCTCTCGTCGCCAATGGCGTCCTTCACCAGCTGGCGCCAGGTCGGGTCGGTGTCGTCCACCAGGTCGACGTCGTCCAGCAGGGCCACGCCCCCGCCGCCGTCGGGGAACACCAGGCCCAGCACCTCCATGGTCTCGCCGTCCTCGGTGTCGTGGACCTCGGCCTGGACGGCCACGGCCGCCTGCTCCCCGTCGTCGCTCCACCAGATCAGCGGCTGCGGCAGCGGCATCTGCAGCACCCGCGCGTTCGAGGTGTCGGCCAGGGCGAAGATCGCCGCCTTGGCCTGGACGTCCTCCAGGGTCGCGACGCCGCGGGTGAAGGCCTTCAGCCGCCCCCAGTCGTCGCCGTCATAGCCGCCCTCGTCGTCGTCGCTCATGGTCGCCATCCAGATCGTCATCCCCGGGCTTGTCCCGGGGACCCATGATCTCCGTCTGGCTACAGATCGCACGAGCGTCACCGCCTCGCCAATCCGTCACCCCGGAGATCATGGGTGGCCGGGACAAGCCCGGCCATGACGGCAGGAGGAAAAATCAAAACACTTGTTTGAACCCTGCCCTTGGGTCTAGCCTGATCCCATCGCCGGGCTGTTCCGGCGGACGCGTTCTCAGGGCGGGGTGAAAGTCCCCACCGGCGGTAATGCCGACCAGCCTCTTTGGAGGGGACGTCGGACGAGCCCGCGGGCGCCTGTCGGCCTCACCGCCGTCAGGGACAGCAGACACCGGTGTGATCCCGGGGCCGACGGTTAGAGTCCGGTTATGAGAACCACTGATGACGAGCCGCCACGCGTCCGCGCGTGGAGTCCCGTCGTCGGTGTGCCCCTGAGTCGTGGTTGAACCACCTTAGGGAAACGACCATGACCCAAACCACCCAGCCTCAAGTCACCTACGAACTGCCCACCGCGCACGGCGCCTATCGCCCCGCCCGCATCGCCTTCGTCCAGTCCTCCTGGCACCACGCCATCGTCGACCAGGCCCGCAAGGGCTTCCTCGCGCAGATGGCCAAGCTGGGCTTCCCCGAGCACATGATCGATGTGTTCGAGACCCCGGGCGCCTTCGAAATCCCCCTCCACGCCCAGACCCTGGCCAAGACCGCCAAGTACGCCGCCGTCGTCGGCTGCGCCCTGGTGGTGGACGGCGGCATCTACCGCCACGAGTTCGTCGCCGAGACGGTGGTCTCAGCCCTCATGCAGGTGCAGCTGAAGACCGAGGTGCCGATGTTCTCCGTGGTGCTGACCCCGCATCACTTCCACGAGCACGACATCCACCAGGCCTTCTTCGCCGAGCATTTCGTCCAGAAGGGCGCCGAGGCCGCCATCGCCTGCGCCAAGACGCTCGAAGGCCTGCAACGCGTCACGGCGGCAGCGTGATGGAGGCGCCCACAGGGTTCGAACCCCACTATCGGAAAAGCCCCCTCACCGACCCGTGGGAGCCGCTCTACAGCCGTAAAACCGACGGCGCCGTG
>JAYVDG010000050.1:0-2737 GCA_043749525.1 Phenylobacterium sp. | reverse complement strand
TGCGCGGGGCGGCGGTGTGGGCGCTGTCGCGATTGGTGAGTGCGGAAGCCTTCGCTCAGCTCCGGGCCCGGACCCCCGAGACAGACCCCGACGTCCAGGCGGAGTGGGCCCCGACTAGCGCAGGCTCCGCGCCTCCTCTGTGGCGGCGTTGAGCTTTCGGATGCGCTGCTCGTAGAGGCGGGCAAGGCGTGCAGGGTCGCTGACCGTGGAGCGGGTGTCGCGCCAGGCGAGCTGGTGTTCGCGCAGCAGGTCGCGGTCTTCGTGGGCGGAAAGCGCGTCTTCGTAGGCGTGGCGCAGGTCGGCTTGCAGGCGCTTCAGCTTCCCATCGCCACAGATGACGCGGTCGGCGGGCGTAGGGGCGGTAGCGCAGGCGCGCGAGACGGGCGGCTCGGCAGGCTCCTTGGCGGCCTTTTCCGCCGCGTCGGCCTTGGCGATCTGGACGACCTTGGCGATGGGATCGGGCTTGACCCTGGAGGTGTCCGGGAGCCGGCGCGGGGGAAGCGCCGGCGGCGGCGGGAGGTCGGCGGCGGGCAGTTCCAGGGTGGCGCCGTCGGACGTGGGCGGCTCCTCGGCCTTGGCGGGCGTGGCGGTTTCCGAGGCGGTGTCGGGTTGCGGGCTGTCCACGGGGGTTTCGACGGCCGGCTCCGGCGCCGCGACCGGCTGAACGACGGCTGCCGGTGGGGGCGTCAACGCCGCCATCTGGACCGGCGTGGCGGCGCGGGACATGCCGTCGCGGGCGAGCCAGCCGCCGAGCCAGCCGATGCTGACGCCCAGGACCGCGCCCAGCGTCAGGCCGGCGATCAGGCGGAAGCCCGACCGCTTGGGCGGCGGCGGCGCGCCCAGTTCCACCGGCTCGTAGCGGGGACCGCCGTCGTCCGGCGGCCCGTCGTCGGAGCCGTGCAGCGTCAGCGGCCGGTCGAAGTCCCGCGGCGGGGCGGGCTCGGGCTCCGGTTCCGCCTCCAACACCTGTTCGTCGTAAGCGCTGAGGCTGGCGGGCAGCGGCGGCAGGCCATCGACCTCCTCGGGTTCGCTGTAGTCGATCTCGATGTGGCGGGGCTCGCCGTCGCGGCGTTTCAGGCGCCGCGCCCGGTCGGCGGGGGTGTCGCGCCGCGCGGCCATCTCCTGGAGGATCTGATAGGACAGCGCCGCATCGCCACGGCGGCGGCTCGAATCCAGCAATTGCCGCAGTTCCTGCGTGGAGGCGGCGGTGAGATTGACTTGCGGCATCGACAGCCGTCCTGGGCGCTACTCAAATTCCGTTCGCCAGCGCCCGTCACTTCACCAGCGGCGCCAGTATTGCGGCAGTGCGGCAAAGAGGAAAGCCCAATCGCGTGACAGGGCTGCGACCGAAGGTCTTAGGCGAACTGCGCCTTCGGCATGTCCTTCAGGCGCGGCAGAACCTTGTCCTTGTCCGAGAGCACCGGGTCGGCGAGGTCGAGCGGCCAGGCGATGCCGATGTCGGGGTCGTTCCAGATCAGGCCGCCCTCGAGGGCGGGTGCATAGTCGCCGTCGACCTTGTAGAAAAGCTCGGTGTCGTCGGCGATGGTCATGTAACCGTGGGCGAAGCCGCGCGGGACCCAGAGCTGCTCGCCGGCCTCGGCCGTCAGGATCGCGCCAGCCCATTGGCCGTAGGTGGCCGAGCCCGGGCGCACGTCGACCACCGCGTCGTAGATCGCGCCCTTCAGCACCCGGACGAGCTTACCCTGGGCGTGCGGGGCCATCTGGAAATGCAGACCGCGCACGGTGCCCTTCCTGGCATTGAAGGCCTGGTTGTCCTGCACGAAGCGGGTGTTGACGCCGACGGCGGCCAGGGACCTGTCGCTCCAGGTCTCGGCGAACCAGCCGCGCGCATCGCCATGGCGCTTGGGCGTGATAAGCAGGACCTCGGCGAGGGCCAGGGGCGTGACGTTCGTCATGTGGTCTCGACTGTGCGGACTTGGATGGAGGAGTGACCTTTCGGATGGCGCGCGCCGCGACGAATGGCAAGTCCTCTAGCCCTGCGGTCAGTCTCATCGTGGTGGTCTATGAGAGCGGCCCGACGTTGGCGCAGTGCCTGGCGGCGGTGCGGGCGCAGACCTTTACTGACTACGAGCTCATCCTGGTCGACAACGCGTCGAGCGACCGGGTGGCCCAGGCGGCGGCGGGTGCCGACCCAAGCATCCGGCTGATCGAGAACGGCGAGAACCTGGGCTTCGCGGCGGCGGTGAACCAGGGCGCGAAGGCGGCGGCTGGACGGTGGCTCGCCCTGCTCAACCCCGACGCCTATGCGGACCCCGACTGGCTGGCGCGGCTGATGGCGGCGGCTGAGGCCGATCCGGCGGTGCATTGCTTTACCTCGCGCCAGCTGATGGCGGACGATCCGGGCAAGCTCGATGGGCTGGGCGATGTGATGGCGCTGGCCGGCTATCCGTTCCGGGGCGGCTATACGCACCCCGATCCGGGGCCGCTGGAGAAGGGCTGGGTGTTCTCGGCCTGCGGCGGGGCGATGATGATCAGCCGTGAACTGTTCCTCCGCGTCGGCGGGTTCGACGAGCGGCTGTTCTGCTACTGCGAGGACGTGGACCTGGGCTACCGCCTGCGGCTGATCGGCGAGCCGACCTTGCTGGTCCCGGACGCGGTGGTGCGCCATGTGGGCTCGGCCTCGACGGGCGGCGCCCGCAGCGACTTCGCGGTGTTCCACGGCACGCGCAACCGCTTCTGGGTCTTCGTGAAAGATACCCCGGCGGGGTTGTTCTGG
>JAYVDG010000049.1:0-2741 GCA_043749525.1 Phenylobacterium sp. | reverse complement strand
GCGCCGTCGGGAGCCGGCTACGCCCTGGAGAACCGCCTGGTGCTGAGCCGCGCCTATCCCAGCCTCTACAACGCCATGAACGTGGAGCGCCTGGCGCCGTTCTTCGACGGGTTCCGGCGGGGGCTGGCGGCCGCCGCCGACCGTTCAGACCCACGCATCTGCCTGCTCAGCCCCGGCCCCTTCAGCGAGACCTATTTCGAGCAGGCGCACCTGGCCCGCTACCTGGGCTTCCTGCTGGTGGAGGGCGACGACCTGGTGGCCCGCGACGGCCGGGTCTATGTGCGCACCATCGCTGGGCTGAAGCGGGCCGATGTGATCCTGCGCCGGGTGGACGCCGACTTCCTCGATCCGCTGGAGCTCAACAGCGCCTCGCGCCTGGGCACGCCCGGCATGCTGGAGGCGATCCGCACCGGCGGGGTGGTGGTGCTCAACATGCCGGGGTCCGGCGTGGCGGAGTCCAAGGCCCTGCTGGGCTTCATGCCGATGCTGAGCCGCAAGCTGCTGGGCGAGGAGCTTCGGCTGCCCAACGTGGCCACCTGGTGGTGCGGCCAGCGCAACGAGCGCGAAATGGTCGAGGCCAACCTCAACCGCCTCGCCATCGCCCCGGCCTTTAATTCGCGCCTCGACGCCAGCGGGCTATCAAGGCCGCAGCTGGTCGCCGTCATGGCCCCGGAGGCCCGGGCCACACTCCTGGCCCAGCTTCGCGACCGCCCGGGCGACTTTGTCGGCCAGGAGGTGGTGCGGCTCTCCACCATGCCCGTGCTGCGCGATGGCAAGCTGGAGCCGGCCCCCTTCGTCCTGCGGGTCTACGCGGCCTGGACGCCCGAGGGCTGGAAGGTGATGCCCGGCGGCTTCTGCCGCACGTCGGAACGCCTGGACGTGCGCGCCATCTCCATGGGTGAGGATGCGCGGACCGCCGACGTCTGGGTGATCGACGACAAGCCGGTGGAGCGCATGACGCTCATGGCCAGCAAGGACGAGGTCAAGGTCCGCCGGATCCTGGGACACCTGCCCAGCCGCGCCGCCGACAACCTGTTCTGGCTCGGCCGCTATCTTGAGCGCGCGGAGGCTACGCTGCGCCTGGCCCGCAGCCTCTGCACCAGCCTGATGGATTCCGAGACCGCCCTGCACACCACCGGCGAGACCCTGGCCTGCCTTCAGAAACTGCTCATCGAATGGGGCGCCCTGGACGAGGAGGCCCTGGGCGGCCGGGCCCTCGACGCCGCCCGCAACGCCCTGCACGACCAGAAGGCCTATGGGTCGGTGATCTATCTGGTGCGCGCCGCCCAGCGCGCCGCCGCCAGCATGCGCGAGCGGCTGTCGGTGGACTTCTGGGCCCTGCTGCTGACCCTGGAAAAGGAATTGGCCGAGGGCGCCCAGACCCCGCTGTCGGAGGCCGAGGCCCTGCAGCAGATCGAGAGCGCCCTGCAGCTGGTGGCCGCACTCTCCGGCCTGTCCCAGGAGAACATGAACCGGGTGGCCGGCTGGCGGTTCCTCGACATGGGCCGGCGGATCGAGCGCGGGATCAACACCTGCCGCCTCACTCGCATGCTGGCGCCGGACGCCGCCACCACCGACGACCTGGACCTGCTGCTGGACCTGGCCGACAGCCAGATCACCTATAGGGCCCGCTATCTGGTCGGCCTGGCCCTCACCCCGGTGCGGGACATGCTGCTCTTGGACCCGTTCAACACCCGGTCCCTGGCGTTCCAGGTTCAGACCCTGAAGGACCATCTCGCTGTCCTGCCCTCCCTGCTGGAGGACGGGATGATGGAGCAGCCCAGCCGCATCCTGCTGCCGCTGGCCACCGAGATCGAAACCGCCGACGCCCGCGATCTTACCACCGCCAGAATGCTGGCCTTCGAGCGGGCGCTGATGGACCTCTCCGGCGCTGTGGCCGACCGCTATTTCCTGCAGGGCGCCAACGCGGTCCCCACCCTGAAGCTATCGGCGCTCGCGTGATCTACGGCCTGCGCCACCGCACCACCTACACCTACGAGGCGCCGGTCACCTTCGCCCGCTGCGTGCTGCGTCTGACCCCGCAGTCCTCGGCGTCGCAGACCGTGCTGCGCAGCAATGTGTCGGTCACGCCAAGACCGTCCGCCAGCCACGAAGGAACCGGCCCCTTCGGCGAGAAAACCCTGACCGTGGTCATCGACAAACCGCACCGCGAACTGATCATCGAGGGCCGGTCCCGCGTCGACGTCCACGCCGCGCCCCTGCCCGATCCGGCCGCCAGCCCCGCCTGGACGCAGATCCGGGACCAGGCCTACCAGAGCCGCGCCCTCACCCCCGACGGCCCCGCCACCTACCTCTACCCGACCCGGCGCACCCCCATCACGCCGCCGATCACCGACTATGCCCGCCAGAGCTTCGCCGCCGGCCGGCCCATCCTTGAGGCCGCCGCCGAGTTGATGACGCGGATCCACGGCGACTTCGTCTACGACCCGGAGGCCACGACGGTCTCCACCCCGGCCCCCGAGGCCTTCGCCGCCCGCCACGGGGTCTGCCAGGACTTCGCCCACATCATGATCGCCGGCCTGCGGGGCCTGGGCCTGCCGGCGGCCTATGTCAGCGGCTATCTCAGGACGACCCCGCCCCCCGGCCGTCCCCGGCTCGAGGGCGCCGACGCCACCCACGCCTGGGTGTCGCTCTGGTGCGGCGACGCGGACGGCTGGATCGGCCTGGACCCCACCAACGCCATCCTCGTCCGGAACGATCACATCGTGCTGGCGGTCGGC
>JAYVDG010000048.1:0-2743 GCA_043749525.1 Phenylobacterium sp. | reverse complement strand
GCTCGGCGGTGGTGATCGAGTTGCCGAACGGGGTGTTCATCACCACGATCCCCTTGGAGGTCGCGGCCGGGATGTCGACATTGTCGACGCCGATGCCGGCGCGGCCGATGACCTTCAGGTTGGTGGCGGCGGCGATGACGTCCTTGTCGGCCTTGGTGGCCGAGCGGACGGCCAGGCCGTCATACTGGTCGATGATCTTGAGCAGTTCTTCCTTGCTGAGGCCGGTCTTCACGTCGGCGTCGACGCCGCGTTGCTTGAAGATGTCGATGGCGGCGGGGCTCAGCTTGTCGGCGATGAGGACGCGGGGCATGGGGCGGTATCCTTAGGCGATGTGGGAATGCGCTCCCGGCGCCGGCGCGTGCGGCGTACGGGCGGCGGGAGCGTGAACGGGTCTTAGGCGGCTTGCAGGTCGGCGGCGGTGGACGCGAAGGCCCAGTCGAGCCAGGGCGTCAGGGCCTCCAGGTCGGAGGTCTCCACCGTGGCGCCGCACCAGATCCGTAGACCCGCCGGAGCGTCGCGATAGCCGCCGATGTCCAAGGCCACGCCTTCCTTTTCGAGGACGGAGGCCAGCTTCTTGGCGAAGTCGGCCTGGGCGTCGTCGGACAGCGCGGTGACGGCGGGATCGACCACCTTCAGGCAGACGGAGGTGTTGGACCGGGTCGCCGGATCGGCGGCCAGGAACTCCACCCACGGGGTCTTGGCGACCCAGTCGGCCAGGGCGGCGAGGTTGGCGTCGGCCCGGCGCTGCATCTCGGGCAGGCCGCCGATGGAGGCCCCCCACTTCAGGGCGTCGATGGCGTCTTCCACGCAGAGCATGGAGGGGGTGTTGATGGTGGCGCCCTCGAAGATGTCGAGGCTGACCTTGCCGCCCTTGGTCATGCGGAACAACTTGGGCATGGGCCAGGCCGGCGTGTAGCTTTCAAGCCTCGCCACCGCGCGGGGGCCGAGGATCAGGATGCCGTGGGCGCCTTCGCCCCCGAGCGCCTTCTGCCAGGAGAAGGTGACCACATCGAGCTTGGCCCAGTCAAGATCCTGGGCGAAGGCGGCGCTGGTGGCGTCGCAGATGGTGATGCCTTCACGGTCGGTGGCGATGAAGTCGGCGTTGGGAACCTTCACCCCCGAGGTGGTGCCGTTCCAGGTGAAGACCAGGTCAGCGTCCCTGCGCACCTTGGTCAAGTCCGGCAACTCGCCATAGGGCGCGTCCAGCACCTCGGCCGGCAGCTTCAGCTGCTTGACCACGTCGGTGACCCAGTCCTTGCCGAAGCTTTCAAAGGCCAGCAGCTGTACGGTCTTCGGACCCAGCATTGACCACAGGGCCATTTCAACGGCGCCGGTGTCGGAGCCGGCGACGATGCCGATCAGATAGTCTTCCGGGACCTGCAGAACCTCGCGGGTGCGGTCGATGGCTTCCTTAAGACGCGCCTTGCCCAGCTTGGAGCGATGCGAGCGTCCGAGGACGGCGTTCTGGAGATTTTGGGGATTCCATCCGGGGCGCTTGGCGCACGGGCCGGACGAGAATTCGGGGCGGGCCGGACGCATGGCCGGCTTGGCGAGGGTATTCATAGCGATGTCTCCCATCCTTACAGATGAGCGGCGCCCCGTTGGGGGGGCGTGGCCCGCCGCGCAAAAACTCCGGTTTGCCGAAGAGGGCAAGTGTAATTTTTCGAAAGGCAGATTGAGCGACGCGGGCGCCACACAGGCTTGGTCTTGACGGCAAGGCGTGATTCCTGGCCCTGCGGCGAGGCCGCCGGAGCCGTCATGACCCGTCCCAAACCCATAGACTGGCTGGTGTTGGCCGCCCTGGTGGTCACCTGGGGATCGGCCTTCGCGGCGCTGAAGATCGCGGTCACCCATATCCCGCCGTTCTGGAACACCGCCCTGCGGCTATGGATCGCGGTGGCGACCCTGGCCATCGTGCTGGCGATCCAGCGCCAGGGCCTGCCCGGCTGGCGCGACCGGGCCTGGCGGTTCTACGCGGTCAACGGCCTGGTGGGGATGGCCGTGCCCTTCGCCCTCTTCGCGCTCGCCGCCGAGCGCCTGCCCTCGGCGATCAACGCCATCTGCAACGGCGCCACGCCGATCTTCACCGCCCTGCTGGCCCACGCCTTCGTCTCCAGCGAGCAGCTTAACGGCCGCAAGGCCGGTGGCGTGGCCCTGGGGTTCCTCGGCCTGCTGGTGCTGGTGGGGCCGCGCCTGACCGGCGGCCTCTCCCTGGAGGCCCTGGCCCTGATCGGGGCTCTGGCCGGAGCCGCGCTCTACGCGGTCTCCAACGTGGTCACCAAGCGCGCGCCGCCGGTCCCCTCCAGCGTCGGCGCCCTGATGATGTGCGCCTGGGGGGCGGTGTTCGCGACCGTGGCGGCGGTGTTCACCGGACCCTTCCCGACCTGGCCGCCGATGTCCTCGGTGCTGGCGGTGAGCGCCCAAGGGGTGTTCCCCACGGCGCTGGCCACCATCGGCTATGTCTATCTGATCCAGCGGCGGGGACCGCTGTTCCTGTCCATGGCCATCTACATGGCGCCCCTGTGGGCGACGGCAGTGGGGGTGATCTTCCTCGCCGAGCGGCCGAGTTGGACGGCCTTCGTGGCGCTCGCCCTGATCCTCGGCGGTGTGGCCCTGGCGACCCTGGAGCCGCGCGAGAAGCTGCCGGCCTAGCATTACAGTTGCAGTCGCGTCTGGATGTGGGTGCGTCGAGCGGCGGCTTGCTGGGCGCGTCGCCAGAGCGACGAGGCGATGACCTTGGCGG
>JAYVDG010000047.1:0-2750 GCA_043749525.1 Phenylobacterium sp. | reverse complement strand
TTAGCCGCTGCATCTGGCGGCGGAAGTCGCAACTTAGGTGTGTTTGCTACCTAATACCGCTGAACTCCGGCAGCTCGTCCAGGAACAGCACGCCGTTGTGGGCCAGGGACACTTCGCCGGGCTTGATGCGCACGCCGCCGCCGGTCAAGGCCGCCATGGTGGCCGAATGGTGTGGCGTGCGGAATGGCCGGGCCCGGGTAAGCTCGCCCTTGGCGATCAAGCCGGCCACCGAGTGGATCATCGAGGTTTCCAGCAGCTCTGCCGGCGAGAGCGGCGGCAGCAAGCCCGGCAGGCGGGCGGCCATCATCGACTTGCCTGAGCCCGGCGGCCCGGTGAAGGCCAGGTTGTGACCCCCGGCCGCGGCGATCTCCAGGGCGCGCTTGGCGTTCTCCTGGCCCTTCACGTCCCGCAGGTCTGGAACCCGCTCGCCGTCGAGGATGGCGCCCGGCTTGGGCGGCCCCAGCATCTAGGTCCCGCGGAAGTGGTTCACCAGCGAGATGAGCGACGGCGCGGCCAGGATCTGGGTGTCGCCGGCCCAGGCGGCTTCCGCTCCGCAGGCCTCCGGGCAGATGAGCCCCAGGCCCAGGGCCCCGGCCGCCACCGAGGCGGGCAAGGCGCCCGCCACCTGGACGATGCGGCCGTCGAGAGAGAGCTCCCCCATGGCCGCCCACTCGGTCAGCCGGTCGGGCGGGATGATGCCCATGGCGGCCATGATGGCGAGCGCGATGGGCAGATCATAGTGGCTGCCCTCCTTGGGCAGGTCGGCGGGCGCCAGGTTGACGATGATGCGATTGCTTGGCAGTGACAGGCCAAGGCCGGAAAACGCCGCCCGCACCCGCTCATGGCTCTCGCCGACCGCCTTGTCGCCGAGGCCAACCACGATGAAGGCGACTTCGCCGCCGGTGAACTGCACCTCGACATCGACGCGGCGGGCCTCAACCCCGTTGAAACGCCAGCGTGACGACCCGTGCAGCCATGGTTCATGTCCCCGGTTTGAGCATGTTTTATCCACAACCCCAACACACCGCGCGGGTCGGATCAAGAACAAAAAAGGAACTAATAGAGAAGGTGAGACGTTTCCGTGACCTAGGCCACTCTTCTCACCTGTTGAAGCTAGACCTTGGCGCGGATCGCTTCAACAAGTTCCCAAAGCAGCACTGTCGCGTCGATGCCGGTGAACTTTTTCAAGGCGACGGCGCCCGTGGGTGACGTGACATTGATCTCGGTGAGGTAGTCGCCGATCACGTCGATGCCGACGAACATCAGGCCCCGGCGTTTCAGCTCCGGACCGATGATGCCGCACAGTTCCTTGTCGCGGGCCGTGAGCTCCACGGCCTCGGCGCGGCCGCCCACCGCCAGGTTGGAGCGGATCTGGCCGGCGCTGGGCACGCGGTTGATGGCGCCGACCGGCTCGCCGTCCACCAGCAGGATGCGCTTGTCGCCCTTCACCACGGCGGGCACGAACTTCTGGGCGATCACCGGCTCGCGGCTGATCATCCTGTGTAGGTCCAGCATGGCGTCGAGATTGGGATCGTCGGCCAGCACTCGGGCCACACCGGAGCCGCCGGCGCCGTTCAGGGGCTTCAGCACGATGTCCCCCTGCTGGGCCCGGAAGGCGTAGATCGCCTCGATGTCCGAGGTGATCAGGGTCGGGGGCTGCACGCCCGGGAAGGTGGTGACGAACAGCTTTTCCGGCGCATTGCGCACCTCGGTG
Source organism: Phenylobacterium sp. (assembly GCA_043749525.1). GTDB lineage: Bacteria > Pseudomonadota > Alphaproteobacteria > Caulobacterales > Caulobacteraceae > Phenylobacterium. The sequence continues at coordinate 1,036 of JAYVDG010000047.1, read as the reverse complement.
GGATTGTTCACCACCAGGGTCCCCGGATGGATAGCGTCCAGGAAATGGGTCGAGGTGATGTAGGCCATGTCGAAGGGCGGGTCCTGGCGCAGTAGGACGACGTCGAACTCCGACAGGTCGCGGGTCTCCCAGGGGCCGAAGGTCGCGTGGTTTCCCTTCACCGGCTGGACGGTGACCGAGCGGCCCTTGGCGGTGAGCCTGCCGTTCTCCAGGGCCATGCGCTCAGGAGTGTAGACCCACAGGCTGTGGCCCCGTTCCTGGGCCGACTGCATCAACAGGAAGGTCGTATCGCCTTCGATATTGATCCCCTCCAGGGGGTCCATCTGGACGGCGACCTTCAGGGACATGCGGAACTCCTCACGGCTAAGGCGTCTCAGATAGTTCGCAGGGCGCCGATGCGCCAGCGCCTAGAGCGCGTCAGGGTTAAGTGGAGGCCGGTTAACCCGTCCGACGCGCTCTACACTTTTGAATTTAGAGCCTTTTTGAACGGGTCAGATGATCCCATCTGACCCTAAAAGGCTCTAGCGGTCAGTTAAGCTGCAGCCGCACGCGTTCTCGGTGGGCCCGGGCGGCCAGGGCCGCGCCGCCGTCCAGGGTCGAGGCCTGAGCCAGGGCCTGAAGGGCCCCGGCCAGGGCCCCCTGGCCCTCACGGGCTGCGGCGACGTCCAGCCAGGGGCGGTGGTCGGTGGGATCCAGCAGGGCTCGCCGCAGCGCCGCACGCTCGGCGCGGCCGAAGTCGCGGGCCGCCACGGCGCGGGCGAAGATATTGTTCTGCAGCCGCATCAGCACGGCGCGGTCGGGCGCGGGCGCCATCAGCCGGTCCAGCCGGTCGGCGACATTGGGGGTCAGGCCTGCGTGCAGGGCCCGCCGGGTCAGTTCCGACGGCAACACCACCCGCCCCTCGGCATAGGGGTCCAGGGCCAGCGGCCCCTCCTGGGTCTCGATGCGCAGCAGGAAATGGCCGGGAAAGTCGACCCCCTGGACGGTCAGGCCGCAGCGCCGCGAGACGTGCAGGTAATAGATCCCCAGGGCTACG
>JAYVDG010000046.1:0-2753 GCA_043749525.1 Phenylobacterium sp. | reverse complement strand
TCGTCGGCCACGCCGAGCTGCTGGAAGAGGCGCATGATCTCGTGGTCCAAGTGCACGGCGCGGGGCAGGGGATAGACCTCGATGTCCTTCTCCACCGCGATCACGCTCACGCCGCGCTGGGCGAGCAGGGCGGCGAGGACAGAGCCCACAGGCCCGAGACCCACCACCAGTACATCGCAATCGAAGGCGCCTGCCGCCATCTCAGGCCTCGTTCGCGCAGGGGTTATCGAGGGCGCCGAGGCCATCGATCTCCACCCGGACCCGGTCGCCATCCTTGAGGAACCGGCGGGGGTTCATGGCCGCGCCGATGCCTCCGGGCGTGCCGGTGAAGATCAGGTCGCCGGCCTCCAGGGTCATGGCCTGGCTGAGGTGGGCGATCTGGTCCCAGATGTTGAACACCAGGTGGCGGGTGTTGGAGTCCTGGCGAACCTCGCCATTGACCAGACAATGGATCGAGAGCGCATGGGGGTCGGGGACCTCATCGGCGGTGGTGATCCAGGGGCCGAAGGGGGCATGGGTGTCGAAGGACTTGCCCACCACCCACTGGGGCGTGCGGTGCTGCCACGCCCGCTCGGTGGCGTCATTCCCGCAGCAGTAGCCGAAGATCGCGCCCGCCGCCGCGTCCTGGCCGATGTGGCGGCCGCCGGCGCCGATGACGGCCACCAGCTCGGCCTCGTAGTCGAGAGCCTGGGAGACGCGGGGCACCTGGATCGCATCATAGGGTCCGTTGGCGGCGGTCGGCGCCTTGGAGAACCAGGCCTGATGCTCAGGCGTGCCCTGGCCGCTCTCGGCGATGTGGTCGGCATAGTTCAGGCCGATGGCCATGATCTTGCCGGGCCGCCGGATGGGGGGCCAGCAGATGGATTCTGTCCGAGGGCAGCGCCCCGGCCGCGGCGTCGGCGAGACGCCGGACCTCCCCCTCGATCTGCGTCCAGGCCGCGATCAGGCCGATCATGTCGCCGGGCAGGCCGGGCGCGGTGGCGTTGAGCGGCACAACGGCGTCGCCGACCACGGCGCCGAGTTGCGGGGCGGAGCCCGCCTCGAAGGTCGCAAGTTTCATTGGGGGTGGTCCTCAGCCCATCGTGGGCGGCATTTGCGGGCCCCACTGGACGCCCAGCAGGTCCTGCAGGTTGGCGATGTTGGAGCCATCGGCGGCGGTGAAAAGGTCCCCGTCCGTCCAGTGCTCCAGGGTGTGCCCCCAGGGATCGCGCCAGTAGTCGAACACCTGGCTGCCAGGATGTGGCGGCCGACGCCCCATTCAGCCTCGCGGCCGGCCTCCTTGAGGCGCTGGTGCCCGCGCATCAGGTCGTGGAGGTCGGAGACCTCGTAGGCGGCGTGGTTGAAGCCCGGTCCGCTGGGTGCCTGGAGCAGGAAGAGCGTGTGGTGGTCGGTGGGCTGATCGCCGCGATCGCAGCGCAGGAAGGCGCCGATGGCGAAATCCGGCGCGGCCTGGATCTCGTCGGAGGTGATGAGTCCGAAACGGTCCCTTTACCAGCGCTTCGCGGCGCGGAAGTCGGACACGTTCAAAACGACGTGGCCCAGGCGCACGACATTGGCCGCGCCGGCGGTGACGGGCTTGGTGGTCCGCAGGCGAGTTCGCTGATCGGCGCGGCGACCAGTGGTCGATCGGCGATTTCGCGGGGCTGCAGGCTGCTCGCGCGCAGGACACCCATCCAGCCCATCGCATGATGAGCCAGGCGACCGAGCCCATGCAGATGATCAAGGAGTATGACCCCGAGTGGGGCCGGGCTTTCGTCCAGGGCTCCGTGGCCCTGAACTGCCCGCACGACCGGATGCTGGCCCAGGTGCGCACGCCGCTGTTGTTCAGCCATCACATGCGCATGATCGACCCGGCGTCTGGCGCATTGTTCGGCGCCATCTCGGACTTCCAGGTGGGAAAGGTCCGCGACATCGTCACGGCCGCCGGCCAGCCCTTCGAACTGGCCGACGCACCGGACGCCATGCACAGCATGCACCAGACTGATCCGCGGCGCTTCGCCGATATCCTGGTGGCCTGGGCCGACACGCTGCCCCCCGTGCCCTGACAGGCGTCGCCTATTCGGCGAGGAAGGTTTCGACCTCGTCCATGAAGCCGTCGAGCCGGTCGTGGTGGACCCAGTGTCCGGCGCCTTCGAAGTTCACCAGCCGGGCGTTACGGAAATGCTGGATGCGCCCGTCGATCACCGGGTCAGAGGCCCACGACTCCGCGCCACGCACCAGCAGGACCGGAGCTGTGATCTGGCCCCAAAGCCGGTGCTGGTCGGCGTGGGACAGACCGCCGACCCCGCCGCCGGTGTGGTTGTCGAACTTCCAGCTATAGGTCCCGTCCTCGTTCTGGTTGACGCCGTAGATGGTCAGATGGCGCGCCTGCTCGGCCGAAAGGTGGGGGTTCTGCTCGGCCATGCGGGCGACGGCCTCATCGAGGCTGGCATAGCGGCGCGGGGTGCGCCCCGAGTTCTTTCGCCGGTCATCGACCCAGGCGCGTAGCCGCGCCTCCACGGTGCGCTTGGCCTGCTCAGCGATCACCGCGGGGGAGGGGCCCAAGCCCTCGATGGCGACGATCTTCTTCACGCTCTCGGGGAAGGCGCCGCAGTAGTTTAGGGCGATCCCCGCGCCGAGCGAATGGGAGATGATGGTCGCCGGCGCCATGCCCTTCTGATGGACGATCTGGGCGAGGTCATAGAGATAGGCGGCGTTATCGTAGCCGCCGCCAACCGCCCAGGCGCTGTCGCCATGCCCGCGCAGGTCGGGCG
>JAYVDG010000045.1:0-2759 GCA_043749525.1 Phenylobacterium sp. | reverse complement strand
GATCGGGTCTTGCGGCGGACTCGTTCGAGGCGCAGAGACGCGCGCATGGCGATGCAGAAACGACGGATTGATCGCGCTCAGCGGTTTCGGGCGCGGCGAGTCTGGTGGGAGCGCCACGGCTCCTTCGCGCGTGGACTCCTCACCGGGACCCTGCTGACCCTGCTCGCCGTCTGGTTGACCAAGATCGCGATGGCGACGTTCGGTTAGCGCGCGACCGCCTTCGGCGGGTCGTACTCCAATCCCAGTTTCGCCAGCCGCGCGGCCTCCGGGCCGTAGCGTTCGCCCATGGCCGCCAGGTTCGCGTCGATCTGGGCGGCGGCCGGACCCGGCTGGACCGGCAGGACATAGCGGCCCGCCTGTGGCTCGGCGTCGGGCAGGATGGTCAGGCCGTGGCGTGAGCGGACGGGGGCCAGACCGACCCGCGTGGTGACCACCTTGGTGCGGTAGCTGCGCGACCAGGTGTCGGCCCGCAGGGCCAGCGCCACCTCGTCGGTCCCGTCGGCGATCGGCGCCTCCACCGCTTCATGAGTCCAGAAGGCCGCGAGCGAGGCGACGCCGTGGTGATAGTCGGCGCCCGTCACCTGGAAGTCGGCCGTGCGATGCTCAACGCCCCACTCGCGCACGCCGATGCGGTCGGCCGTGGCCTGGGCCGTGGCGCGGCCGGCGATGGCTTCCACCAGGGCCAGGGACGCAGGGATCGAGGCCGAGACCCCGGTGGTGGAGATGACCCGACCATCCTGGACATAGCGGCGGTCGCGGACCCAGGTGGTGTCGGGATAGGCCTTGGTCAGGCCCTTCAGCGCCGACCAGTGGGTGGTGGCCCGGCGGTCGTGCAGCAGGCCGGCGTTGGCCAGCACCCGGGCGCCCTCGCAGATCGAGACGACGGTCGCCCCCTTGGCGGCCTGGGCGCGCAGCCAGGCGGCCAGCTCCGGGCTCTTGGGTTTCATCTGGGCCGGCACGATGACGATGTCGGCGCCCGCGGGTTCGGCCTTGTCGAAGGCGGCCGTGGTCTGGTCGGCCAGGACCCTCAGGCTGGGCATCAGCTGGATGGGGCCCGCGCCGGTGGCGACGCTGCGGACCTCGGCGACGCCGGACTCCTTCAGCACGCCATAGGGGATGGTGAAGTCTGTGGTCTCGGCGCCGGCGCTATCGGCCAGGACCACCACCAGCGGCCTGGCCCGACCCGCCTTGGGGGCGGGAAGGGTCAGACCGTCAGGGGCGACAAGCGCCACGCTCGGCTCCGACGCCGCGAGCGGCGCGACCGGGTGCAGGAAGGCGAGGGTCGCGGCGCTGGCCGCCGCGGCGAGGACGAGGGTGCGCATGTCAGGTCTTTCAGCGGTCGGCGGCGGCAGCCGGGGCGCTGGCCTGGCCAGGCGCGTTGCAGCCGCAGGATTCGCCGCAGGTGCAGGTGGGGCCGCAGGCGCAGGGCTGGCAGCTGCAGTTGTCGTTGGAACAGGGGTGGGTCATCGCAGGTGTCCTTCATCGGGTGGTTGATGAAGCGATCCTAGGCGTCGAAACTTATGGCGGAAATGTCATTAGTATCGCAGATTGCGCCATGACCTTAGCCCAACCCACTCTCCGAAACATCGCCCTCATCGGCTATGACGGCGCCCAGTCCCTCGACCTTGTCGGGCCGCTGGAGGTGTTCTCCATGGCCAACCGCTATGCCGGCGCGCCGGCCTACAGCATCATCCTGGCGTCGCTGGAGGGCGGGGAGATCAACTGCAATTCCGGCCTGCGGCTGGCGGGGTTCGTGGCTGTCGCAGACCTGCCCGATGGTCTGGACACCGTGCTGGTGGCGGGTGGCGACGAGGCGGGGCTGCTCTCCATGCGGGGCAGCGGGCTGGTAGAATGGCTGCGGGCGCGCCGCGAGAGCGTGCGCCGGATCGGCAGCGTCTGTTCCGGCGCCTTCGTCCTGGCCGAGGCCGGGCTGCTGGACGGCCGCCGGGCCACCACCCACTGGGACTCCTGCGACGCCATGCGGACCTTTCGGCCGGCGGTTCTCTTGGAGCCGGACGCCATCTTCGTGGCCGATCCGCCCTTCTACACCTCGGCCGGCGTGACGGCGGGGATCGACCTCTGCCTGGCCATGGTGGAGGCCGACCTGGGGGCCGAGGTGGCCCTCGCGGTGGCGCGCAACCTGGTGCTGTTCATGCGCCGCCCCGGCGGTCAGACCCAGTTCAGCGCGGGGCTTGGCGTCCAGGCCGCCGCGACGCCGAAGCTGCGCACCCTGGTGGCGCAGATCACCAGCGATCCGGCGGGCGACCTCAGCCTGCCGGAACTGGCGCGGCGCAGCGGCATGAGCGAGCGCACCTTCTCCCGCGTCTTCCAGAAGGAGACCGGGACCACGCCCGCCGCCTTCGTGGAGATCGCCCGGGTGGACCGCGCCAAGGCCCTGCTGGAGACCTCCGACTGGCCCCTGGCCCGGGTGGGGGAGCGGTCAGGCTTCGGCAGCCTGGACGGCCTGCACCGCGCCTTCCAGAAGCGGGTGGGGATCACGCCGGGCGAATACCGCCAGCGGTTCGGCCGGGTGGCGGCCTAGCGCAGTCAATTTCTACCGTCATGGCCGGGCTTGTCCCGGCCGCCCGTGATCTCCGGGGTGCGGCAAGGATCAGCGGCCGATGTCGCGCGACCTGCGGTGCGGTGGCCCCTGGGTCCCTGTGTATTGCGATGGGCGTTGGGCCTTGGCTTGATGGGTGGCGGGCGTAGCTCGTTGGGTCCCCGGTTTTGAGACCGAGAGTCCGGCAAGGGCGCGTCCG
>JAYVDG010000044.1:0-2765 GCA_043749525.1 Phenylobacterium sp. | reverse complement strand
GGCCCTCTGGCTCGCCAGAAGCTGGAAAAGCCTCCACGCCGAATCTCAACCTCAAAACGCGTTTTTCCACGGCCTCGGTCGAAACCAGAAATTGGGTCGGGGCCCGGACTTAAGACCCACGACCAAGCATGGTCGCCCCAGAATCCGTCCGGGAATGACGAGCTCGATTCCGTCAGGTCCGCGAGATCAGCACATCCGACGCTGCTGAGGCCCCCAGCTGCGCGTCGAAGGCCAGGATGGCGGCGGCCTGGGTCCAGGTGGGGCGTTCGCGAGGCCAGACGATCGCCTCCTCGAACTGCCACCCCATCCAGAAGGCGCCGTCGCCGTCGCGGTGGTTGAGTTGGGCGTCCAGCAGGGCGCCGGCGGCGGCGCGCGCGCCGAGGCCGAGCAGGGCCATGGCCAGCTCGCAGGACTCCGCCACCGTCACCCACGGCTGGCTGGCCACGCAGCGGCAGCCACGGCCGAGCACGGCGAAGCGCGGGGCGCGGGCTTCCAGCCTGGCGAAGGAGGCGCCCGGCGACAGCACCCCGGCCAGGGCCGGGTAGTACCAGTCCATGGCGAAGTCGGAGCGGTCCTGAAGGCGGTCGAAGCGGTGCGACGCATGGCGGATCGCGCAGCTGAGCCGATCCTTGGCCAGGCGCCAGGCCGGCTGCGGCTGATCCAGCAGGGCGGCCAGCTTCAGGGCGCAGTCGAGGCTCTTGAAGATCGAGGCGTTGCCGGCCAGGACCGCGTCGTCGGCGCCGGTCCCGAAGGCTTCCTGGGACCAAGAGATGTCGCCTTCCGGGTGCTGCAGGGTGAGCACGAAGTCGATGGCGGACTTCACCATCGGCCAGTAGCGGCGGGCGAAGGCCAGGTCGTTGTCGAGACGGTAGCGGTGCCACAGGGCCACGGCGGGATAGGCCGCGAAGTTGCTGTCGCGGAAGGCGGCGGCGGGCGTACGGGCCATATGCAGGCGGTCGGCCATGGGAAGGGTGTTGCCGTATTCGCCGAGCCAGGCGCCGGACTGCTCCTGCGCCCAGGCCAAGTATTCGAAGCCGCGATCGGCCGCTCCGAACTCGCCCATGGCGCCCAGCGCCATCAGGCATTCGGCGTGGTTCCAGGGGTCCCAGGGGCCCTTGTCGAACCAGGGGATGGCGCCATTGGCCTGTTGCTGGGCCAGGATGACGTCCAGCGCCCCAGTGAACGGCGCGAGCGGGCCGCCGACCCGGTCGAAGGCCAGGCTCACGCGAGGCCTTTACGGAAATAGAGCGCCACGCTCTTGCCCGCGAACGGATTGGCGATCGCCTCCAGCACGCGGGTGAAGGCCGGCCGGTCCATCAGGTCCCAGACCAGGAAGCGGTGGTAGAGCTTCACCAGCGGATGGTCGTCGCGGCGGTCCCAGAAGGCGCACTTCAGCCACCAATAGGGGGAGTGCAGGGCGTGGGCGTAGTGCTTGCCGTTGTAGGCGAAGCCGAGGTCGCTGATGGACTTGCGAAGGTCGGGTTCGTGGAAGATGCGGACGTGGCCGCCCGGCTGGTCGGCATAGCCGTCCTTGCCGGGGGCAAGGGCCCAGCAGATTCGCTCCGGCCAGGCGCGGGGCACGGTGGGGACGAAGCGGCCGCCGGGCTTCAGCACGCGGCGGATTTCGGCCAGGGCCTTGTCGTACTCGTGCAGGTGCTCGAGCACCTCCGAACAGATCACCACGTCGAAGGCGGCGTCGGCGAAGGGCAGGCGGTAGGCGTCGCCCGACAGGAAGCTGGTGGCGGCCTCACCGGTGGTCGGCGGCAGGTAGCCCAGGCCATCGCGGGCCTTCACCAAACTTGGAATGTCGAGGTCCAGGCCGACGACATTGACGCCGGGCAGCATGTGAATGCCGTGGACGTGACGGCCCTCGCCGCAGCCCAGGTCCAGCACCCAGTCGCCGGCCTTCAAGCCCAGGGTCTCCAGGCGGATGGTCAGCATTTGCGCGCGATGGCGCGGCGCAGGACCGCTTCATAGGTCTCAGCGGCGCGGTCCCAGGAGAAGGCCTTGCGGGCGCGCTGGCGGGCGGCGGCGCCCAGGTCGGCGCGGCGGGCCGGATCGTCCAGCAGGGCGCCGATGGCGAGGGCGAGAGCCGCGCTATCGCCCTTGGGCACGACGACGCCGGCGTCGCCCACGACCTCTGGCAGGGAGCCGCCATCGGTGACCACCACGGGGGCGCCGCAGCTCATGGCCTCGGCGGCGGGCAGGCCAAAGCCTTCGTAGAGGGACGGGGTCACGCAGATGGTGGCCCGGGCATATTGCTCGGCCATCTCGTCATTGCTGAGGTCGTGGATGAAGCTGACCCGGTCGAGCAGGTTGAGGTCGTCCAGCAGCTCGGCGGTGGGGCCTTCGCGCAGCTTGCCGATGACCACCAGCTCCAGGCGCGGATAGGTTTCCAGCAGGGTGGAATAGGCTTCGATCAGGTGCTTGAGACCCTTCAGCGGCACGTCGGCGCTGGCGGTGGTGAGGATGCGGTTGGCGCGGCGGCGGATGTCGGGCTGGGGTTTGTAGACGTCCTGGTCGATGCCCAGGTGGATCACGCTCATGACGCGTCGGTCGACCCTCAGGCAGGCGGCGACGTCCGTCGCGGCGGCCTCGGAGACCAGGATCACCTCCGAGAGGCGCGGCGCGACCTTCTCCTGCATTTTCAGGAACGAGTACCACTGGCGGGTCAGGGTGCGCATGCCCCACTCCGGCTGGGCGGCCAGGGCCAGTTCGAGGTCGCGGCGGATGGGGTGATGGATGACGCCGACCACGGGCAGGCC
>JAYVDG010000043.1:0-2765 GCA_043749525.1 Phenylobacterium sp. | reverse complement strand
GGCGGCGCAGACGATGGCGGTGCCGTGCTGGTCGTCGTGGAAGACCGGGATGTTCATCCGCTGGCGCAGGGCCCGCTCGATGGCGAAGCACTCCGGCGCCTTGATGTCTTCCAGGTTGATGCCGCCGAAGGTCGGCTCCAGGGAGGCGACGATATCGACGAAGCGGTCGGGGTCCAGCGCATCGACCTCCAGGTCGAAGACGTCGATACCGGCGAACTTCTTGAAGAGCACCGCCTTGCCCTCCATCACCGGCTTGCTGGCCAGCGGCCCGATATTGCCGAGGCCCAGCACCGCCGTGCCGTTGGAGATCACCGCCACCAGGTTGGCCCGCGCGGTCAGCTCATCGGCCGCCGCCGGATCGTCGACGATGGCCTCGCAGGCTGCGGCCACGCCGGGGGAATAGGCCAGGGCCAGATCGCGCTGGGTGTCCATGCGCTTGGTGGGCTCCACCGACAGCTTCCCCGGCCGGGGAAGGCGGTGATAGTCCAGCGCGGCCTTGCGGAAGTCGTCGTCCATGGTCGTCAGGTCTCCTAAGGGGACCTCTGCGACGATGCGGCGTCATCTTCAAGGCCTAGCAAGGCTTGAAGGACACCGAATGATGTTCTGGAGGAAGTGGTGCCTGGGGGCGGATTCGAACCACCGACACGTGGATTTTCAATCCACTGCTCTACCAACTGAGCTACCCAGGCTTAGGTCCCGCGTCGCGAGAGCCGCGTCTATAAGAGAGGGTCGGGGCGGTGTCCAGCGAGGCTGAACATCAATTGCCATCATCCTCGTCGTGGAGGCTGTCGGCCTCGTCCTCTTCCACCGGAATTGCATAGCTCCCCACCAGCCAGCGCTGCAGGTCGACGTCGGAACAGCGGCGCGAGCAGAAGGGCCGGTATTCCGTGGAGCCGGGCTTCTTGCAGATAGGACAGGGGGCGGCGGTCATCGGACGTCCAGGCGATCACGGGGCCAGTCGGAGCTGGTCTCGATGGCAAACCGCGCGCCGATCCGCGCCGCAAGGGTTTCGGCATAGGGTTTGGCCGCCTCGGCCACCGAGGGCGCGCAGGTGGCGACCAAGCGCCCGCCAGGATCACTGGCGGCGGCGGCCTCCAGCCGGCGGATCAGGCGCAGGGCCAGGGTAAGGTCCGAAAGGCCCTCTGCCCCGTCGCCGAGGACGTCGCGGATGGCGCGGCCCCGGCGGGGCACGGTCATCTCCATGGTGCCGAAGCGGCCCACGGGGCCGATGGCGACGCCGGGATTGTCGGGGGCGAAGGCGGTGCGGGCCGCCGTCAGCAGGGCGTTGCCGTCGTGGCCGCGGCCCACCAGGTCGATGACGACGATGCCGCCCAGGCCCTTCAGGCGCAGCAGGCGGGCGGATTCGGCGAGCGCCGTGTGGTTGGCCTGGCGGGTGACGCGCTTGACGTCCTGGCCCTTGCGCTCGCCCACATCGACGTCGATGGCCACCAAGGCGCGGGTCGGCTCGATGGCCAGGTCGCCGCCGCCGGGCAGCGGGTGGATCGTCTCCAGAGCCTCGGCCTCGGCGGCGTCGGCCATGGCGCGAGCCTGGCGGCCCTCGATGATCGGGGTGTCGCGGGCGAGGAAGCTGAGCTGTTCGGCGATATCCGGCGCGGCGGTCAGCAGGCGCGGCTTGCCCTCCGCCGGGCCGATGAGGCGCACGGTCGCGAGCTTGCCGTCGCGGGGCTCGCTGCGGATCTCCACCTCGATGGCCTGGCCCTCCACGGGGCGGGCGTCCGGCTTGAAGGCCATCAGGGCCTCGACGCCGCCGAGATCGATGAAGGCCGAGGCGAAGGCCGGCTCCACCTTGCGCACCCGGCCCACCAGCCGCGCGCCGAGCTGGGTCAGCCGGCCGTCGCCGTCGCGGGCGATCAGCAGGCGCTCCGGCGCGCCGTCCAGCGTGACGACCCCGCGCGTCTCGCCGATTCCCCGGTCGAGATAGAGTTTCCGCACGCTCATGGCTTCACATAGCCCAGGCCGGTCAGGAGATTGAGCGTCTCATAGAGCGGCAGGCCGACCACCGCCGGATAGGAGCCCTGCAGAGCCATGACGAAGGCGCCGGCCCGGCCCTGGATAGCGTAGCCGCCGGCCTTGCCGATCCCTTCGCCCGTCGCGAGATAGGCGGCAATTTCAGCTGAGGTCAGGCGCTTGACGTGCAGGCGGCTCTCCACCAACCGGCTGGCGACGCGACCGTCGGGGGCTTGCAGGGCCACGGCGGTCAGCACCTTGTGGGCTCGGCCCGACAGCAGTTCCAGGCAAGCGCGGCCCTCAGCTTCGGTTTCCACCTTGGGCAGCACGCGGCGGCCCACGGCCACCACCGTGTCGGCGGCCAGGACATAGGCGTCCGGCTGCTCGTCGGCGACCTTGGCCGCCTTGGCCACGGCCAGCCGCAGCGCCAGCAGGCGCGGCGTCTCGTTGGGGAGTGCGGTTTCGTCGATCTCGGCGGCCACCACGGCGTCCGGCTTGAGATCGATCTGGGCCAGGAGATCGAGCCGCCTGGGGCTCGCGGAGGCCAGCACCAGGCGCGGCGGCGTCATCGGGGGCGAGCGCCCGCTAGCGGACGCGGAAGGTGATGCGGCCCTTGGACAGGTCGTAGGGGGTCATCTCCACCAGGACCTTGTCGCCGGCCGAAACCCGGATGCGGTTCTTGCGCATCTTGCCGGCGGTGTGGGCGATGATCTCGTGATCGTTCTCGAGCTTCACGCGGAAGGTCGCGTTGGGCAGGACTTCACTGACCGTGCCCGGAAACTCCAAAAGTTCTTCTT
>JAYVDG010000042.1:0-2768 GCA_043749525.1 Phenylobacterium sp. | reverse complement strand
ATAGCAATCTCAAATAAGCATCACCCTATTCTAAGTAGAAACCTCCGTAACGTCGATGGAGATGACGTCACACCCCCGCCGATGAGACGTCCATTGCGCCTTTGTTTCAGTCCATTGAAACAACGCCGGCGCCAGCGCCTATTCACTGCGTAGCGCCGGGGCGGGGCGCCGCGACAGGGCCTGCAGCGAGGCCGCCAGACCGCCCAGCGCCGCCAGCAGAGCCGCACCCCCCACCAGGGCCGCGATCCCGGTCCAGTCCACGCTCCAATGAGCCTGGAAGACCTTGGTCACCACCGGCCAGGCCGCGGCGCAGCCGAGGGCCACGCCGGCCGCTCCGGCCACCACGCCGACGGCCCCGTACTCCAGGACGTAGACAGTGAGGATTTGCCCCCGCGAGGCGCCCAGCACCTTGAGGATCGCGGCCTCCCGCATGCGCGACTGCGCGCCGGCGGCGATGGCGCCGGCCAGGACCAGCAGCCCGGCCAGGGCGGCCACGCCCGCTGCGCCGCGGATCGCCAGGGCCAACCGCCCGAACAGCTCGGTGGCCGCCTCCAGCTGCTCGCGCACGGAGATGACGTTCACCTCGGCGAAGTCCACGCCCAGGGCCCGGGTCGCCGCGGCCTCCTGCGCCTTGCTGGCCTTGGCGATAGCGACGTGGCGCAGGTTGGCGCCCTCCAGAGCCGCGGGGTCCAGCACCAGGGGGAAGCTGGCGCCGAAGCCGCCGAAGTCCACCTTGCGCAGCACCGCGACCTTCGCCTCGATGTCGCGGCCCAGGACCGAGAGGGAGACGCTGTCCCCCAGCTTCAGACCGCCGGCCTTGGCGACCTCGGCCTCCATGGCCAGCAGGGGCGGCCCGGCATAGTTGGCCGACCACCAGTGGCCCTCGACGATCCCGGCGGCGGGGGGCTCGGCGCCGATAGCCGAGAGCGAGATATCGTTGTCATAGGCCCAACGTTCGGACCGGGCGATCTGGCTCGCCACCACGGGCTTACCCTTGATCTGGCTGATGCGGCCGGTTGCGAAAGGCGCACGCAGATAGTTGTCGACGGTGAGTGGGACACCGAACGCCTTGGTGAGCGCGGCGTCGAAGGCCGTAACCCGGTCGCCGGGAATCTCGGTGAACACGAGGGCCGGCGCCGTGCGGGGCGCCACCTGCGCCACCTGGCGCAGCAGGCTCGACTGGATCAGCACGACGGCGGCCAGCAGGGCGACGCCGAGGCCGATGGCGGGCGCCGCGGTCCGCGCCGCCGAGCGCGGCCCGGCCAGGCTGGCAAGCGCGATCCGGAGGGCTCCCCTCGCCCCGACCCGGGCTCGGCCCGCCAGCCAGGCGCCCGCAAGGCCGAGCGCCCACAGGATACCGAAGGCCACCACGACGCCGGCGATCATGATCGCGGCGGCCAGCGGCGTCGGCGCGGTCGCGACGGCCAGACCGGCCAGGGCCACGGCCGCCAGGCCCGCGCCGACGATCTCGATCCCCCAGGCGAACCGGGTCGGCAGGTCATGGCGGAACAGGGTGGCCGGCGAGGTCAGACGGGCCCGCGCCAGGGGACCCAGCGCGAAGGCCGCCGCCGACAGCAGGCCAAAGGCGCCCGCCTTGAGCAGTGGCAGGGGATAGATCCCGAACAGGGCCGGGATCGGCAGGTCCTTGGCCACCAGGGCGCCCAGCACCAGGGGGACCGCCGCGCCGATCGCCAGGCCCAGGGCCACCCCCAGCAGCGCCAGGGCGCCGATCTGGATCAGGTAGAGGTTGCGCACCAGGGGCCCCTCGGCGCCCAGGGCCTTGAGCACGGCGATCACCGGCTTGCGCTGTTCCAGGAAAGCCGAGACCGCGCCATGCACGCCCAGCCCGCCGGCCACCAGGGAGGCCAGACCGATGAAGCCCAGGAAGTATTCCAGCTGCTCGATCAGCCGGCGCACGCCCGGCGCGGCTTCGTCGCGCTGGCGCACGCGGGCCTCCGCGCCCTTGAGCGCCTTGGTGAGTTGCTTCGCGGCGGGCGCGGTGTCCGCGCGGGGCGGCAGCGCGATCCGCGCGGTCTCGCCGAACGGCAGGCCGGGCGCGAGGAAGCCCCCCTTCTCCACCACCTCCAGACGCGTGAGCACGCGTGGCCCCAGAGCGAAGCCCCGCGACAGCCGGTCGGGCTCCTGCACCAGGACGGCGCGGGCGATCATCGGGGTATTGCCCACCAGCATCCGGTCGCCGAGCTTCAGCTCCAGCCGGTCCAGCAGGGCCTGCTCCACCGCCGCGCCGGGCACGCCGCCCACGGGCCGCAGCGCTTCAGCCAGGGACTTCGCCCCCAGCAATTCCACCTTGCCCGCCAGGGGATAGTCCCCGCTGACGCCGCGCAGCTCCACCAGCCGGCGCTCACCGGACGGCGCCTCGGCCATGGCACGGGCGCTGACCGCCCAGGACACCTGGCCCATTTTCGAGATGGCGGCCCGCTCGGCGGGGGTGAAGCGGCGTTGCTCCAGGGTCGCGGCCAGATCGCCGCCGAGGATTTCGCGGGCCTGCCCGGCCAGCCCCTGCCGGAACGCCTCCGCCGTAGAACCCGCCGCGGCGATGGCCGCCACGCCCAGCGCCAGGCAGGCCAGGAAGATGCGGAACCCCCGCACCCCGCCGCGCAGCTCGCGTACGGCGAACCTCCAGGCCAGCGGGCTCATGCGGCGGCGACCGTCCGCCCGTCGCCCAACACCACCTGCCGGTCGGCGCGTTGGGCCAGCACAGCATCGTGGGTGACCAGCACGAGGGCCGCGCCGGTCTCCGCCACCAG
>JAYVDG010000041.1:0-2787 GCA_043749525.1 Phenylobacterium sp. | reverse complement strand
TCCGCCGCGACGAGTTCGAGGTCCTCAAGGCCGAGATCGTCGCCCTGCGCGCCGAGATTGCTTCCCTGAAGGGCGCCGACGCCCCGAAGAAGGCGGCCAAGAAGGCCTGATTGCGCGGCATAACGACCTAAACACACGAATGTGGCTCGCCCGCCGGAAGAAGCCGGTGACAGGCGACCCGCGAACCAGATTAGTTTCAAGATCGCAGGCGATTCGAGGCGCGCGCTCGCTTCCTCCGGACGCCGTATGCGAAAGGACCACGGGTCTTATGGACACGCCTCAGTCTGACGAAGACGTCCTGCTCGCCCACGACCCGCTCGATGTCGTTGAGCATGTTCTGCAAGCCGAGAACCTTCAGTTCGACCGGACCGAGGAAGGCGACCTCGCCTTCACCCTTGCCGGCGACTGGAAGGACTATGAACTCTGGTTCGCCTGGCGGCCCGAGGCCGACTGCCTGCAGCTCTGCCTGTCGGTGGATATCCAGGTCCGCGCCGAACAGCGCGCCGCGGCCTTTGAACTGGTCTCGACGGTCAACCAGCGCGTCTGGCTCGGCCACTTCGAGGTCTGGGACGACGGCGAGATCGTCTTCCGCCACGCCATGGCCCTGATGACCGGCGAACGCCCGACGCTGGCCCAGGCCGCGGCTATGATCGACGTGGCCATGGAAGGCGCCGACCGCTTCTACCCGGCCTTCGACTTCATGGCCCGCGGCGGCAAGTCGCCCGCCGAGGCCATCGCGGCCTGCATGTTCGACACGGTGGGCGAGGCCTAACCCAGTCTGGCCGCCAAGGCCGGGGCCCGCGCCAGCAGGTCCCGCGTCAGGCTTTCGCGGTTGGCCCACAGCGAGAGATACCAGTCGCGCCGTTCGGCCGCCTGCTGGGCGAACATCCGCTCTTCGCGCACATAGTCCCACGCCGCCCGGGCCATGGCCCGGCGCTTGTCGCCATTGCGCAGGGCGATGCGCAGCTGGCGGTCCCAGTCGCGCAGGTGGTTGGCGATCAGGCCGGTCTCGCCATCCCGGATGGTGTGGGCATAGACCGTCGGCGAGGCGATGGTCAGAACCCCGCTGCGCGCGGCGTCCAGGAATTTGGCGTCGCTCTTATAGGCTTCGCCCGGCGCGCCCTGCAGCGGTGACAGGTTGATGTCGCAGCCGGCCATGATCTCCAGATAGGCCTCGTAGGACAGGGTCGGGTGGAAGGTCTTGCGCTTGGTCGGCAGGGCGTCGAACACCGCCCGGTCGTGCACCACCACGAAGCTGGTGCGGGGGTTGTCGCGAATGACGTTCTTCAGCGAGGCCGCCACCTGGACCGGGAAAGGTCCGCGGTTCACCGCGCCGTAGAAAACGCTGGGGGAGCCGCTGCGCTCCGGGAACGGCGGCAGGTCGAAGACGGCGTTTGGGAAAATCTTCACCTCCGGGTTCTGCGTCCGGAACGCCTGCGCCAGGGCCGGCGTGCTGGTCTGCACCGCGTGGACGTGGGCGAACTTGGGCCAGTCTGTCGGGGCCTTGGCCCGCCCCTGCTGCTCGGCGATGAAATCGGGGTGGTCGTCGACGTCGATCACCACCACCCAGCCGTTGGCCAGGATGTGGGTCAGGTCCCCCAGCATCCGGTCCTGCGTGTCGTAGAAGGGACGTTGCAGCACCAGCACCTTGGGCTGGTCCGGCGGCGTGGCGGGCAGGGCGATAGGCAGGCCTTGGGCGAAGGTCGACTCCAGGGCGGGGTCCGCCGCCAGCGCCAGGCTGGGCAGACGGCCGCGGATATCCAGCAGGGCCGACGCGAAGGCCGCGACGTGGAGGCGCAGGGGCTGGTGGGAGCTTCCGGTCGGTTCTGGCGCGGTCATGTTTCAGCGGGCCTTGGCAATGGGCGGCAAGCCTCTGAGCCGGCGGCGTCTTCTGGATCATACACCAGCATGCCACCGGCGATGCGCGGCCTGTCTGGCCCGTCCTCGATGGTCAGCTGGAAACGCAGGCCGCGGCGGATGCGTTCGATCCATCGCCTCGCCTCCGCCTCCCGCTCGGCCAAGTCCATGTCGCCGCGCAGCGAGGCGGCCAGGTGCACCGTCTGGACGGTCAGGCGCGAACCGGCGGCCAAGGGTTCCAGGGCCAGGAATTTCCGCCACATGTGCAGGTCGGCCCAGATGTTCGGCGGCGCAGGCGCCCTGTCCTCCGGCAACCGGAGATAGGTCGACAGCCAGTATCCGACGTCGCTCGGCCCGAAGAAATTGAACGCCTCGCGCCGCATGCGCTCGCGGACTGCGCGATCGTCCAACTGATGACGCGAATAGGTCCAGGGCTTGTCCGGATAGATTTCGACGGCCGTGAGGTTTCCGAACTCCACCTTGGCCAGCAGGGCGGCCAGTTCGCGCAGATGGTGCCGCAGCCACAGGTCGTCATCGGCGATCTGGGCCACGAACTCTCCGCGCGCCTGCTGCAGCACGAGATGGCGGTGCGCCTCCCCGAGCCGCTGTCCCTTTTCGAAGGCGAAGGCCTGGATGCGTGAATCGCGGGCGGCGAAGGCCCGGGCCACCTCCACTGTGGCTGCGGGGGCGCCGTCGCAGATGATGAACAGCTCCCAGCTGCTCTCCGACTGACCGATCACCGTCTCGACCGCGTAGGGCAGAAGAGCGGGCGCGCGATGAACCGGTAGGAGGATGGTGAAGCGGGGAGTCATCGCGCCGCGCGAGCAGCCTGGCGCACGCTCTGCAGAGCGGCCACGATCTCGGCCCCGGCATGGGCGTCGGTGGGTGGCGGAGGACCGCCCCTGAGGTGCTCCACGAAGATGCGCAACT
>JAYVDG010000040.1:0-7744 GCA_043749525.1 Phenylobacterium sp. | reverse complement strand
GGCTCTGGGCCAGGTCGGCGGGCTCTACGCGAGCCGTTTCACGGATCTGGGTGGTGATCTCGGCTAGGCGTTCGGCGGCGGCCTCCAGCCTGGCTGAGAGGCTGGCGCGAAGTTCGCGGGCCTGGCTCGCGGCGGCGTCGCTGGCGCGAACGGCGCGGTCGGCCTCGGCCCGCGCGCCCTCGGCCTGGGCCAGGGCGTCGCTGCTCTTGGCCCGTCGAGCCTCGGCGGTGGCCAGTTCGTCCAGCAGCTTCTCGAAACGGTCCTGATGGCTGGCGGGTGCGTCGTTGGCCCGGTCCAGCAAACCCTTGGCCTTGGTCCGCGCCTCTTCCAGTTGATCCAGGCGCTTGGCGGCGCCTTGAGCCCGGCGGGTCCAGTCGTCGCGGTCGCGGGTCAGGTTCTCCAGGCGGCGTGCGCGGCCCTCGCGTTCACGGGCCTCGATCTCCATGGCGCTGCGGGCCTCGGCGGCGGCCTCGCGGGCGGGACCGGCGGCGGCGCGGGCGGCGGCCAGTTTGGCGGTCAGGTCGCCGACGGCGGTGTCCTCGGCCGACTCTGATTCGGCGACACGCAGGATCGATTCGGTGTCGGCCAGCTCGGCCTCGAAGCGGCGGATGACGTCGTCCAGGGACTGGGCGTAGGCCTCGCGGCGGGTCGCCTCGCGGTCCAGCTTTTCCAGCACGGCGCGGGCGGCCGCCACCTTCTGCTCTGCGGCCTGGGGCTGGCGGCGGGCCTCGCGCAGGGTCTCGTCGGCGGCGCGGACCCGGGCGTTGGCGGTGGCCTGGATTTCGCGGGCGGCCTTGGCCTTGGGTTCGAGGGTCTCGATCTCGGCCTCGACCTCGGCCAGCCGGGTCTTCTGCTCCATCCGCACGGCGGCGGGCTTGGGCGCGTCGGCGCGGGCGGTGAACCCGTCCCAACGCCAGAGGTCGCCTTCCTTGGACACCAGCCGCATGCCGGGGGCGAGTGCGGCTTGCAGCCGGTCGCCGTCGGCGCGGGCCACCAAGGCCACATAGGCCAACCGCGCAGCCAGGGCCTTAGGGGCCTTCACCAGTGGGGTGAGCGGCGTCGCACCGTCGGGCCAGGCGGACGCCTGGGCGTCACGGCCGCCCCAGAAGGCCGGGGCCTTGGGATCCAGCGCCGCGTCCAGGTCATCACCGAGGGCGGCGGCCAGGGCCTGCTCATAGCCTCTGTCGGGGGAAACCTCGTCAAGGGCCGGGGTGAAGCCGCCGCGCTTCTGCTGGGCGACGATCCCGGCCAGCGCCCGGGCCTCGGCGGTCAGGCGGCCCAGCTGTTCGTCGGCCTTGCGGGCGGCTTCGCGCGACGCGAGCTCGGCCTCCTGGGCCTTGGCGCGTTCGTCCTCGGCGGCCTCCAGGGCGGCGCGCAGGGCGGTAAGCGTCGCCTCGGCCCGCTCCAGTTCGGTCTTGGCCTCGGCGGCCTGCGGATTGACCGCCGGGCCGATCTGTTCGCGTTCGTGTTTGGCCTGCTCCAGCGCCCGGCGGGTGCGGTTGACCCGGCCCTGAGCCTCTTCGACCCGCGCCGCGCCGGCCCGGCGGCGGGCTTCGTCGGCGGCGGCCTGGGCGGCCAAGGCCTCGACCGCGGCGTCAGCCTCCACGCGGGCGGCGTCGGCGGCCTTGGCGGCGGCCTCAAGCTCCGGCGCACGTTCCGGCGCGGCGGCGATGGCGGCCTCCAGGGCCTCCAGGTCGCCGGCCATGCGGGAGAGTGCCAGCTGGGAGTCCTCCACCATCTGGGTCTCGCGGGCGCGGTCGGCGTCGATGCGCGAGACGTCGCCGGTCAGGCGCTCCACCTCGGCGGCCAGGGCCTCTCCCTCGCGCTCCAGCCGGTCCCGGTCGATGGCCAGGCGGTGGAGGACTGCGGCGGCGATGGTCTCGGCCTCGCGGAGCGGCTTGATCTGTTCCTCGGCGGCGGCGGCCCGGGTCGTCGCGGCAGCCGCCTCGCGGGCGGTCTCCTCGACGGCGCGGATGGCTTCGGAAGCCTCGGCCTGCAGCCGTTCTGCCGCGCCGCGCGCCTCGTTCCAGCGGGCGTAGAGCACGGCTCCCTGCAGGGCGCGGATCTCCGCCGACATCTTCTTGTAGCGGTCGGCCTGGCGGGCCTCGCGCTTCAGCCGGTTCAGCGCGCTTTCCAGTTCCTTGGCGACGTCCTCCAGCCGGGTGAGGTTGGTCTCCGCCGCCCGCAGGCGCAGCTCGGCCTCATGGCGCCGGGTGTGCAGGCCCGAGACGCCGGCGGCCTCCTCCAGGATCATCCGCCGGTTTTGCGGCTTGGCGGCGATCAGCTCAGAGATCTGTCCCTGGCGCACCAGGGCCGGCGAGTTGGAGCCCGTTGACGCATCTGCAAAGAGCAGCTGCACGTCGCGGGCGCGCACCTCGCGGCCGTTGATCCGGTAGGTGGAGCCCTCCCCCTTGTCGATGCGGCGCACCACCTCCAGGACCGGGTGGTCGTTGAAGGCGGCGGGCGCCTTGCGGTCGGCGTTGTCGATGGTCAGCGTCACCTCGGCGTGGTTGCGCGAGGCGCGCCCGCCCGAGCCGGCGAAGATCACGTCGTCCATCCCACCGGCCCGCATGGCCTTGGCGGAATTCGCGCCCATCACCCAGCGCAGGGCCTCCAGCAGGTTCGACTTGCCGCAACCGTTCGGTCCGACGATGCCCGTGACTCCGGGCTCGATGCGGAACTCGGTCGCATCGACGAAGGACTTGAAGCCCGAAAGGCGAAGCCGCTGGAAGTGCACTTGAGTGCGGGGTCCTTCCTACTTCTTGGCTTGGGCGGCGGCGATGGCGGCGTCGAACTCGGCCAGGGTGGCCTCGCCTTCCTTGAAGGTCTTGCCGTTGATCTGGAATGTCGGGGTCGAGGTGATCTTCTCTTCCTTGGAGGCCTTGTCGACGCGGGCGTTCAGCGCCTTGAGGGCCTCTTCATCGGTGATGCAGGTGTTGAACTGCTTCTCGGTCATGCCCGAGGACTGAGCCACGCGGAGCAGGACGCCGCGCATGTCGCCCGTGGTGAACATCTCTTCCTGGGCGTGGAAGACGGCGTCGAGGACGCTGAAGTATTTGTCCTTGCCGGCGCAGCGGGCGGTGAGGAAGGCGGCGGCGGCCACCTCCACCGGCGGCGTCAGGAACTCCCGGAACGTGTAGTGGACCTTGCCGGTGTCGATGTATTTCGCCTTGAAGGCCGGGAAGACCTCGTTGTTGAACTTGGCGCAGTGGACGCAGGAGGCCGAGGCGTACTCGGTGATCTGGATCGGCGCCTTGGCGTCGCCCAGGGTCATGTCGGTGGCGTCGGTCTTCACTCCCCCCTTGGAACAGCCGGCCAGCGCGAGCAGGCCCATGGCGGCGACGACGAGGAGGCGACGGCTGAAGTTCGGCATTGGACCCTCTACGGAATTCCGAAGGAAAGATTAAAGCGCGATTCCCCCCAGGCCGGGGGCAAAGTCAACGGGTGCGGCGATCGCGCAACACGCCCCGACCCAAGCTCAGCAATGCGGCCTTCAGAGGGCCGTCCGGCTCGGCGGCCAGGCTGGCGGCCAACTCGGCCTCCTTGGCGGCGTCCAGCGGGGGCAGGGGACGGCGCGCGGGCCGCACCGTCTCCGGGTTCACATTGCGCAGAGGGCCCTGGACGATGCGCAGCTTGTTCACTGCCCCGGCCCCCAGGAACAGGTTCACGCGCGCCACGATCTCCGGCGCCTGATGCTGGATCAGGGCCGCGGCTGCGCCGGCCACCCGGATCTCCAGGGCGGCGGGCTCTCCGGCCTTCACCTTCGACAGCTTCACCGGCTCCGTGCGCTTGGCGATCTGCTCGCCGACGATTTCCTTCCAGCGGGCCTGCAGCGCCCCGGGACCCTGGCCGAACCGCGCGTCCAAATCCTTCAGCAGCTTTGACAGGCCCCGCCCCGCGGCCGGCGGCGGCCGGCGCTGCGGCCGCGTCCGTTTCCGCGACAGGATAAAGGCCGCCTCAGCGGAGGTGGGCAGGGGACGCTTGGGCATGGGCGCAGCATACAGGCCTTTTCCGCCCCTGCGTAGCGGCGGAGGGCAAGGCGAGGTCTTCGCCTTGACGCCCCTGCCTCCAGGTTCCAATCACCACCGCAACAGCCGGGAAACTCACCATGTCCGACACCACGCCACCGGCCTCGCACCGCCGCATCCTGGCCGCCAGCCTGTTGGGGACGGCGGTCGAGTTCTACGACTTCTACATCTACGCCACCGCCGCCTCCCTGGTGTTCGGCAAGCTGTTCTTCCCGCAGGCCTCGGCCTCGGCGCAGCTGATGAGCGCCTACGCCACCTTCGCCCTGGCCTTCTTCGCCCGCCCCCTGGGCGCGGCGGTATTCGGCCACTTCGGCGACCGGCTGGGGCGCAAGTCGACGCTGGTGGCCTCGCTCATGCTGATGGGGGGATCCACGCTCGCCATCGCCTTCCTGCCCACCTACGCCCAGGCAGGCTGGGTCGCGCCCTTTCTGCTGTGCGTGCTGCGCTTCGGCCAGGGCTTCGGCCTCGGCGGCGAATGGGGCGGGGCGGCGCTGCTGGCGGTGGAGAATGCGCCGCCCGGCTGGCGCGCCCGGTTCGGCATGTTCCCGCAGTTGGGCGCCCCGGTGGGCTTCATCGCCGCCAACGGCCTGTTCCTGCTGCTGGGGGTGTTGCTGACGCCGGAGCAATTCCTGGCCTGGGGCTGGCGCATCCCCTTCCTGCTCAGCATCGTCCTGGTGGGCGTCGGCCTCTGGGTGCGGCTGAAGCTCACCGAGACCCCGGCCTTCGCCGCCGCGCTCAAGGAGGCCCCGCCCGCCAAAGCGCCGCTGGGCGAACTGCTGCGCGACTTCCCGCTGCAGACCCTGGCCGGCACCTTCGCCGTGGTCTGCTGCTTCGCCATCTTCTACCTGACGACCGCCTTCGCCCTCGGCTACGGCACCACCAAGCTGGGCTACAGCCGCGAGACTTTCCTGGGCGTGCAGCTGGGCGCCATCGGCTTCATGGCGGCGGGCATCATCGCCGCCGGCTACTGGGCCGACGCCACCAGCCCCCGGCGCGTGCTGATGGCCGGCTGCATCGCCACCGTGGGGGGCGGCTTCCTGCTGGCCCCGATGATGGGGTCGGGCTCGCTGTGGCTGATCTGGGGCTTCCTGTCTCTGGGCCTGATGATGATGGGCCTGGTCTACGGACCCCTGGGCGCCTTCCTGCCCGGCCTGTTCCCGGCCCGCGTCCGCTACACCGGCGCCTCGGTGGCCTTCAACATGGGCGGCATCCTGGGCGGCGGCCTGGCGCCGATGATCGCCCAGGCTCTGGCCGACAAGGGGGGCCTGGTCCCGGTGGGCTACTACCTCAGCGGCGCGGCGCTCATCAGCCTGGTGGCCCTTCTCTCCCTAAGGCGCCAGGCGGAATGAACCCCGAGGCCCTCCGCGCCAGGCTGCTGGCCTGGTACGACGGGGAGGCGCGCGACCTCGCCTGGCGGGTGGGGCCGACCGATGGGCGGGCGGGGGTGCGCCAGGATCCCTACCGGGTCTGGCTGTCGGAGGTGATGCTGCAGCAGACCACCGTGCCGCACGCCACGCCCTATTTCCTGAAGTTCATCGCCCGCTGGCCCACGGTCACCGCGCTCGCCAACGAGGACGACGGCGAGGTCATGGCCGCCTGGGCGGGGCTCGGCTACTACGCCCGCGCCCGCAACCTTCTGGCCTGCGCCCGCGCCGTGGCGGCCGATCATGCCGGCGTCTTCCCCGACTCGGAGGAGGGGCTGCGCGGCCTGCCGGGGCTCGGCCCCTATACGGCCGCCGCGGTGGCCGCGATCGCCTTCGACCGCCCCACCAATGTCGTGGACGGCAATGTCGAGCGCGTCGTGTCGCGGCTGTTCGCCGTCGAGACCCCGCTGCCGGAGGCCAAGCCGGAGCTGAAGCGGCTGGCGGAGACCCTGGTTCGCGACGATCGCCCTGGCGACTGGGCTCAGGCCCTGATGGATCTGGGCGCCACCGTCTGCAAGCCGAAGTCGCCGCTGTGCGACCGCTGTCCGGTCGCGTCCGACTGTGCGGCTCTGGCCGCCGGCGCGCCGGAGATCTATCCGCGCAAGACGGCCAAGGCGATCCGACCGCATCGCCACGGCGTGGCCTATGTCCTGACCAAGGGCGACCTTGTGGCCCTGGTCCGCCGGCCGCCCAAGGGCCTGCTCGGCGGCATGCTGGCCCTGCCCACCAGCGACTGGCGCAGCGCGCCCTTCACTGACGGTGAGGGTCAGGCCGCCGCCCCGGCGCCCGCCGACTGGCGTCATGCCGGCGAGGTGGAACACGGCTTCACCCACTTCACCCTGACCCTGACGCTGCTGCGGGCCGAGGGCGAGGCGGACGGCGTGATCTGGTCGCCGCGGCGTGACCTGGACGGCCTGCCCAGCGTGTTCCTGAAGGCGGCGCGGGCGGCGTTGTCGAACCTGATCTAGCGCGTCAGCGAGACGTGGAACGGGAAGTGCATCTGCAGTTCGCCGCCCATGGCCAATTGCTCCGGGCCGAAGGTGCGGGTCAGCTGGGCGACCACCTCGGACGGCACCGTGTCCTGCGGGGCCACGGGATTGCGTTTCAGCCGCTCGCGGAATGCGGCGTCGTCGGCGTCTCGGTCGCCGGTCAGGTCCCCACCCGGTCGCAGACGATGGGCGTGGCGACCAGGCCGGGCGGGGCGCCGGCGGCGGCGCCAAGCACAATCCCGTCCAACCGTATCGGCCGTTGCACGACGCCGCAGTTGAGCATGATGAAGGTCATCGCCCCGGTATGGGCCTCGGTGGTGATGCAGCAGATATGGTTGCGGATCGGCAGGGCCCAGCCGGTGAAGACGACCTCGCCCATGCCCAGCCGGATCTCCAGCAGGCCGTTGTGGCGGCGGACAAGGCACCTGTCATGGAAGAACAGGCCGGGCGCGCGTGACGCCGTCCGCGTCGTCTCGAAGAAGCCCCTCCAGATCTTCCCCGCGGGCCAGGGTCGCTTCGCGGATCTCGGCCAGCCCCGCCACGGGCAGGCCGTCGACAGCGTTCGGATCGGCCCTCGGCGGGTCGGCGCCCACCAGGGTGGCGAACTCGGCCATGTCCCGATCCCAGGCCAGCATGGTGAAACCGGGCAATCGGTCGGCGATAGAGTGGGTTAGCAGGGCCAGGTTGTGTTTCGAAGGGGTGACCGCCCCGCTGGCCCAGCGTCCGACCACGGACTTGTCGACCTTCAGACCCGCCGCCAGACGCCCGCGGCTGAGCGACAACACTTTCAACACCAGCTCGAGTTTCTCGCCGAATGGGTTGTCGGGCATGGAGGCCTCTCATGACGCAGCGCCCATCAGAAACTGTAACGATCGCGCTGTGCAACCCCGGCGCACAGCCGTGGCGCTCTCTCGGGCGGGCGGCGGCGCACGCGGGGTCGGGATCTCAGCCCTGGCCAGGCGCGTCGGCCGCCATTTCCAGGATCAGGGCGGGCCAGGTGAAGCCGCCCACCTCGCCGGCCCCGTAGCCCTTTCCGGTCACGGCGCTGTAGAACTCGCGGAAGCCCGAACTGTCGATCAGGACGCCTAGTTCGGCCGTAGCCCTCTGGGCCGTCTCGATGCGCCCCAATCGGGAGAGCACCAGATGGGCCCAGTACTGGGTCGCACCCCAGACCACATCCCCGCGCCAGAGCAGGGCCTTGGGATTGATCTCCGCCCCGTCGAGGGGATTGAAGGCCACGCCCGCCGGACCCCAGAAGCGGGACGTTTCCGGGTTCAGATGGGCGTCGGCCACCTGCGTCGCG
>JAYVDG010000039.1:0-7746 GCA_043749525.1 Phenylobacterium sp. | reverse complement strand
CGCCTCATCGGCCTTGCCGCCATATCCGAAACGCCAGGTCCCGGAGACCACCACGGCGGTGCGGCCATCGCGGTGATGGTGGGCGGCGATCCGCGTATTGGCGGGCACCCGGATCTCGATCGTGTAGGGCCCGGGCTTGGTGGGATCGCCGGACAGCACGGTGGTCTGGATACCCGAGACGCCGGAACTCCCCGCCCCCGCCCCGCCCTTGGCCAGGGCGGCGATCTCCCCGGTGGTGAGCCGTAACTCGCCGGCGACGGCGTCGGTCGCCGAGGCGACCACCATGAGGATCAGGCCGAGGGCGATCCTCACGACTTGCTGTCCAGGAACTTGCGCACGA
This sequence comes from Phenylobacterium sp., assembly GCA_043749525.1. Classification (GTDB taxonomy): domain Bacteria; phylum Pseudomonadota; class Alphaproteobacteria; order Caulobacterales; family Caulobacteraceae; genus Phenylobacterium. The sequence goes on along the minus strand of JAYVDG010000039.1, from coordinate 7,406 downwards.
TGGCGACCGTCGCGGTGGGGTTCTCCTCCATGATCCAGTGGCCGGAGGCCGGGACCACGGCTTCCGTCACATTGCTGGCGGCGGCGCGCATCACCGTGGCCATCATCGGGCCGAAGGACTTCTCGCCGCCCACCGCCAGCACCGGCATGGTGAGCTTGCCGCCACCCGCCAGAAAGGCGCGGTTGTCGGCGGCGTCCTGGTCGAAGGCCGCGAACTGCGAGAAGCCGGAGTGCATGGCGCCCGGCAGGGCATCGAGCTTGGCGTAGTGTTCGCGGGAGCCCTCGCTGAACTTCTTCGGGTCGGCGGAGAACTCGTTCCAGAAGCGATCAAGATAGATCCGCTCGCGTCCGGCCACCAGGCGCTCCATGTCGGGGCCACCGAATCGGAAGTGACACAGCAGCGGGTTCTTCAAAACCTCTTCCCAGGGCCCGACGCCGGGCACGGGGGCGTCGATCAGGACGATTTTCGTCACCCGCTCCGGATGCTGGGCGGCGAAGGCGAAGCCCACCATGTTGCCGATGTCGTGGGTGACGAAGTCGGCCTTGGCGACCTTCAGGGCGTCCATGACACCCGCGACGTCCCCCGCCTGGGTCTTCTTGTCGAACCCGCCGGCCGGCTTGGAGGACAGGCCCAGGCCGCGCAGATCGGGCACGATCACCGTGTGATCGTGGGCCAGGTCAGCGGCCAGCGGCGCCCACATGTCGCCGGTCTCGCCATAGCCGTGCAGCAGGACGACGGCAGGACCCGCCCCTCCGACCCGGACATGGATCGTCGCGCCGTTGGTGGTGATCTCCTGGATCTTGAAGCCAGCGGGGAACGGCGGGACCTGGGCGGCGGCCGGTGTGGCCAACACCAGGGCGCCGACAGCGGCGAGGACGAGACGAAGCATCGCGGTTCTCCAAGGGTCGCGCCGGAAGCGGACGCGAACTCGACAGCAGGATGCGCCGCAGGCACTGTCCGCAGTATCCGACCAAACCCGAAACCCGTGTCCGGGATTAGCGAACGATGATCAAGCTGGATGGGGTCGTGACCTTCGTCGCCTTGGTGCACGCCGGCTCCATCAGCGAGGCCGCCCGCCGCCTGGCCCTGCCCAAGTCTGTGGTCAGCGAGCGCCTGGCCGATCTGGAACCGCCCCGGTGAGCTTCGGGGTCCTGCACCTGGGTCCGGCCCTGCATGGCTTCCTGGCCGAGCATCCGGGCATCGAACTCAGCCTGGATCTCGACGACCGTTTCGTGGACGCCGCCGCCGACGGCTATGACGCGGTCATCCGCCACGGCCAGATCGCCGACAACCACCTGGTGGCCCAGCGCCTGGCCGCCAGCCGCCGGATCCTGGTGGCCTCGCCCGCCTATCTGGCGGCGCACGGAACCCCCACCTCCGCGGTCAGCCTGGAGACCGCCCGGGCCATCCTCTACGCCAACCGCGACTCCGACTGGCGGTTCGCCAGCCCCGGCGGCGCCCTGGTGGTCCGTCCCCGGCCGACCCTGCGGGTCAACAACGGCCTGGTGATGCGCGACGCGGCGCTGGCGGGCCTGGGGATCGCCCTGCTCACCAGCTTCATCGTCGGCCCGGACCTGGCCAGCGGCGCCCTTCGCCTCGTCGACATCGGCCTCGAACCCGAAGGCGCCGACCTCTATATCGCCCACCCGAAAGACCGCGGCCCCTCGGCCAAGCTCCGCGCCCTGATCGACCACCTCCGCCGCACCTTCGGCGACCCGCCCTACTGGGAGGCGCCGCGCCCGCTCAACAAATGAACAGGCGGCGGCCTTCGCCAACTCCCGCGGTCAGCGCCATTGCAGACCCCCGCCGCACGCCTAAGCTCCCTCCAGGGCCAGACCCCTGGGGGACTTCCACATGAGCATTCGCACCGACCTTTCCGACGAGGCCCTCTCCGACCTCACCAGCCGCGGCTATTCCCGGCGCAGCATCGGCAAGGTGCTCAGCCTGTTCGCCGCCGCCCCGGCCCTGGGCTCGGCCCTGGCCGGCCCCGCCGCCGCCGCGCAGGGCGCCAAGGGCATGGTGATGATCGGAGCCAATGAGTGCTGGACCGGTCCGCTGGCGCCCGGCGCGGCCGCCGCGGCCGGCGCCATCGCCACCGGCAACCGCTATACCGGCTCGCAGCGTGACGACTTCGCCAAGGCGGTCGCTTCGGTGGAGGGCGTGCCCGCCGGCCACGTCATGGCCTGGGCTGGCTCAAGCGACCCGATGGCCCGCATCATCGTCACCTACTGCTCGCCGACACGGGGTCTGGTCACTGCCGACCCCACCTTCGAGCTGGCCGAGAGCGTCGCCCGCTACATGGGCCTCAAGGTGGCCAAGGTGCCGCTAAAAGCCGACTACGGCCACGACGTGAAGGCCATGCTGGCCGCCGATCCCAATGCCGGGGTCTATTACATCTGCACCCCCAACAATCCGAGCGCGACGCTCACCAGCCTGCCCGACGTGGAGTGGCTGATCGCCAACAAGCCGGCCGGCTCCATCGTTCTGTTGGACGAGGCCTATATCCACTTCTCGCAGGCCAAGCCCGGCGCCTACCTGGCCGCGCAGGGCAAGGAGGTGATCGTCCTGCGCACCTTCTCCAAGCTGTTCGGCATGGCCGGCATGCGCCTGGGCGCCACGATCGCCCGGCCCGACCTGATGGCCAAGACCATGCGCTATGACGGCATGATGGCCAGCTACGCCCTGCCCAATCCATCCCTTATGTGCGGCACGGCCAGCCTGACGGAAGCCAAGCTGATCAAGGCCCGCCGCGACGAGATGATCGCCGTGCGCGCCAAATCTCTGCTGCTGCTCGAAAAGCGCGGCATCGAGCACCTGCCGTCGGACGCCAACTTCTTCATGGTCGACTGGAAGAAGCCGGCGAAGGAGGTGCAGGCCGCCTTCGCCAAGGAGAACGTCGCCGTCGGCCGCTCCTGGCCCATCTGGCCGACCCGGTCCCGCGTCACGGTCGGCTCAGCCTCCGAGATGGCCGCTTTCGACGCCGCCGTGGTGAAGCTGAACCTCTAGGCCGCCGCCCGACTCTGGCGGGCGAGTTGACGGAAGGAGATCAGGCGCTCGCTGGCCTCGTCCCACAGCGACAGCGGCACGGCGCGAAGGCTCTGCGGCACCGACAGGCGGCCGGCCTCTCGCAGTTCGGGATGGTCCTTCAGCACGCTCGGCAGCCGATAGAACGGAATGCGGCTGGAGATGTGGTGCACGTGGTGGACGCCGATATTGGCGGTCATCCAGCGCAGGGGCTGAGGCAGGTGATAGTGCGAGGCGCCCTTCAGCGCCGCGTCGGTTAGGTCCCAGTTGTCGCGGCGCGCCCAATAGGTGCCCTCGAACTGGTGCTGCACGTAGAACAGCCAGACCCCGATGGAGGCCGCGATCACCAGGGTCGGCAGGTTCACCAGCAGCAGGGCCGGCCAGCCGGCCAGCAGGGCCACGATGGTCAGGAAAGTGGCGATGGCCAGGTTGGTGCCCATCGCGCTCAGCCACGGCCGCCAGCCGCCGCGCATCAGCCCACTGGGCAGCCGCTGCTCCAGCAGGAAGACATAGGCCGGACCCAGGCCGAACAGCACCACCGGATGGCGGTACAGCCGGTAACCGACCCGCCGCCACAGCGGCAGGGCGCGGTACTCGTCCACCGTCAGGGTCAGGATGTCCCCCAGGCCGCGCCGGTCGAGATCGCCGGAGGTGGCGTGGTGGATGGCGTGGGTCTGGCGCCAGCAGTCGTAGGGGGTCAGGGTCAGCACCCCGATCACGCGGCCGATCCAGTCATTGGCGGCAGGCGTGCGAAAAAAGGACCTGTGACTACAATCGTGCTGCACCATGAACAGCCGCACCAGGAACAGGGCCGCCGGAACCGCCAGCAGCAGGGCCAGCCACCACAGCCCGAAGTGCGACGCCACCCAGGCCCCGCCCCAGATCGCCGCCAACGGCGCCGCGGTGATCACGATCTCCAGGATCGAACGGCCGGCGTGCGGCTGCTGATAGGGGGCCAGGCGCTGGCGCCACGGGTGGGTGTCGATGGTCGGCAAGAGAGGCGCCCCGCGAAAGTGTGACACTCGACATAGCGCTCGGATTGAGTCGGTTTGACGTCGCCCCGACTTGCCGCCTCCGCCGCCAGGCCCCGTCAGGTCGACTGCGTGTTGTCCGGCAGGTTCAGGATACGCTTGGAGATGATGTTGTTCTGGATCTCGACCGAGCCGCCATAGATCGACATCGCCTTGCCCGACAGCCAGCCGCGTACGGTCTCGATCTCTTCCTGATTGAAGTCCGAACCCTGCCAGCCCAGGCCCTGGTGGCCCATGATCTCCAGGGTCAGTTCGGCGCGGCCCTGCGACACCACCGTGGCGGAGTTCTTCAGCACTGAGGCGCCGTTGGTGGCGCCGGAGGCTTCTTTCGATTCCGCCATCACCCGGGCCAGGGTCAGGCCGTGGATACGGGCGTCCATCAGGTGCCGGGTCAGGCGGGTGCGCAAATCCAGGTCGGCGATGCGGCCATCGGCGTCGATCGCCACATAGCGCTTGGCGATCTCGTTCAGCGGCACGGTGCGGCCACCGCCGCCGGTCCCGGTCTGGCTGGCGCGCTCGTGCTGCAGCAGGCGCTTGCCCACGGTCCACCCGCCGTTCAGGGGGCCGAGCAGGCCGTTCTTCTCGGCCCGCGCATCGGTGAAGAAGGTCTCACAGAACGGCGAGGCCCCGGCGATCAGGGCGATGGGCCGCGGATCGATGGCCGTCTGGTGCATGTCGATCAGCATGAAGCTGATCCCCTCATGCTTCTTGGCCGAGAAGTCGGTACGCACCAGGGCGCCGCACCAGTCGGAGTACTGGGCCCCGCTGGTCCACGTCTTCTGGCCGTTGATCACGTAGTGGTCGCCTGCATCCTCGCACTTCATCTGCAGGGAGGCCAGGTCCGACCCGGCGCCGGGCTCGGAATAGCCCACGCACCACTGGACATCGCCGCGCACGATGGGCGGGATGTGCTGCTTCTTCTGCTCGTCGGTGCCGTAGTCCATGATCGTCGGGCCAATCATGGTCACGCCCATCCCGAACATCAGCGGGTTGAAGGCGCCGATCTTGCCCATCTCCTGGGCCAGGACCCGGGCGTGCTGGGGCGACAGACCGCCACCACCGTATTCCGCCGGCCAGGTCGGAGTGGCCCAGCCCTTCAGGCCGATGGCCTTGCGCCAGGCCTTGAGCTCGGCGTTGGTGGTCGTCACCTCGGTCGCGGCAAGGAAGGCCTTGCCCTTCAGCGAGGCCGGGAAGTTGGCCTCCAGCCAGGTCTTGGCTTCGCCACGGAATTCCTCGAGTTCGAGGTCGCCTCCGAAATCGGCCATATAGTCTTCTCCCGCGGATCGTTCGTTGGCCCTAGTCTAAGCCTCTGAAACGGCGCGCCAAGTGTGACGTCGCGGCAGGCGCGCAAACGAAAACCGCCGACGCTGGGGGGACCAACGCCGGCGGCTTCAACCTTACGGAGTAAGGGTCTCTTACATCGAGGCGACTTGGCTCGAACCGTCGGCGCGGGCCAGCTGGCGCAGTTGCACCTTGGCCGAGCGCACGGCGCCGGTCACGCAGGCGCGGTAGTCGGGGGCGTAGTCGTTGGTCGCCTTGCAGACGGTGTCGGCGGCGGCGGCGATGTCGGCGGAGATCTGCTCGTTCGAGCGGCCCGCCAGGGCGACGCGGACGCTGGCCACATTGGAGCGGCCGTCTTCCAGCTTGGCGGAACGGACCGGCGTGGCGTTGGCAGCCAGACGGGCGCGGTTGATGGCGTAGAAGTCGCGGTTGGCCTTTTGGACCGAGGTCGACCAGCAGTCGCCGGCGGGGACGCCGCAGACGGTCGTGGCGGCGTCGCGGATTTCAGCGCGGACCTGGGCCACGCTCTTGCCGGTCAGGACGATGCGGACGCTCTGGACGTTCACCGAAGGCGCGGCCTCGGCGGCGAACGAAGGGGCGGCGAAAGCGGCGACGGTGGCGGCGATAGCGAAAGCGGCGAAGGTCTTCATGAGTTTTTTCCCGACTGCGTTTTGTGTTTTGTTTATTGATTGAACTTGTCGAGAACGCTTTTCGATCATTCCGCTTAAACTGTGGTTTATCTTCACAGTGAATAAGGACTTAATCAAATCTGTATTTATCGTTACTTTAAATATACACAAACAGACGCCCAAACAGGCGCGCAGGCGGCCGCACATGCTGCGGTTCACAGCCTTCAAATAGCGTGTTGGTAAGGGATCAGGCGAGCGGACAGCGGTCTCGTCGCCCCGCGGTCACTCTTCGCAGCGGTTGCCCACCGAGACGTTGAGGTCGGTCAACAGGCCGTTTTCCAGCGAATAGACTAGGCCGTGCACGCAGAGATCCTGGCCGCGGGTCCAGGCGTCCTGCACGAAAACGTCGGTGGCCACATTCTTCACCTGACGGATGACGTTCAGTTCGCACAGGCGGTCCAGCCGCTCGGTCTGGGTGCTCAGCTTGTCGAGCTCGCAGCGATGCTCCTCGTGCACTTCGCGGATGGGATGCAGCCAGTGGTCCACCAGGCCGCGCCGCTCACCGTCCACCGCGGCGGCCACGCCGCCGCAGCCGTAGTGGCCCACCACCATGATGTGCTTCACCTTCAGCACATCGACGGCGAACTGCAGGACCGACAGGTAGTTGGCATCCTGCGGCGGGGCGAGGTTGGCGACATTGCGGTGCACGAACAGCTCGCCCGGATCGAGATCGACGATCTCGTTGGCCGGGACCCGGCTGTCGGAGCAGCCGATCCACAGATAGTCCGGCGCCTGCTGGCCCTTCAGTCGCTTGAAGAAGCCGGGATCGGCCGCGACCTTGCGCGCGGCCCAAGCCTTGTTGTTCGCCTTCAGGTCATCAAGCATGGGCGCGCCATACGCCCGCCAAGCCGAGGCCGCAACCCCGACTCAAGCTTCTCGTGGCCCCGGCCAGACCTCGCGCGCCCCCTCCGCCGCCAACGACATGCCCACACCGTCGCTGGCCCGCACCGGCAGGCCGGTGGGGTCGAAGCCGTCCAGGCAGAAGACATTGACCTCGTACAGGTCCGGCGCCGCGCGCTTACGGTGGAAGACGGAGATGCCGCAGGTTCGGCAGAAGTGGTGCCGCGCCCGGTGGGTGTTCCACTCATAGGCGCCGAGCTGATCCTCCCCCGACAGCACCGTCAGGGCTTCCTCGCGCACCCGCACCATTCCCGCGTTCTTCTTCACGCACAGCGAACAGTCGCAGGCGGTCAGGCGATCGATCTCCGCCTCGATGGCGAAGGTCACCGCCCCGCAATGGCAGGAGCCGAGATGACGGGTCATGCGGGTCCTCGGTCGCGCCGCCCGGGACGGGAGGCGCTTGAGGAAACGCTCTAGGCCAGGCCCACCAGGGCGGCAAACACCATCACCGTACCCACCACGCCGACCGCCCAGGCCAGGG
>JAYVDG010000038.1:0-2795 GCA_043749525.1 Phenylobacterium sp. | reverse complement strand
CGGCGGTCTGGCCCATGTGGTAGCCGTGGAAGGCGTCCAGCAGGCCGTCCTTGATCATGGTGTCGACGAAGGTGGTGTCGCCCATCTTGGTGCCGTTGCGCAGCTGCGAGGCGTGGGGTGACTGGCTCATGCTCTCCTGGCCGCCGGCGATGACGATGCCGGCCGAGCCGTCGGCGATCTGCTGGGCGCCCAGCGCCACCGCCCGCAGGCCCGAGCCACACAGCTGGTTGAGGCTCCAGGCCGGACTTTCCTGCGGGATGCCGGCGTTGATGGAGGCCTGGCGGGCGGGGCCCTGGCCGGCGCCGGCCTGCAGCACCTGGCCCATGATCACCTCCTCCACATCGGCGGCGGTGATGCCCGCACGCTCGATGGCGGCCTGGATAGCGATCTTGCCCAGTTCGTGAGCCGGAAGGGCGGCGAGCGCCCCGTTGAACGATCCGACCGGGGTGCGGGCGGCCGAGACGATGACGACGTCGGTCATGGCGGGCTCCTTCAAGCTCTTGAGCGTCTATCTATCGAGAACCGCTGAAGAATGAGCAAGGGGGTGAAATCGTCTGCCTGCGACCGGAGCGCGCTTTGCGAACGCGCTCGCATCCGCGATACTGCGCCGCAAGATAGAGGCTCGCCACCGGGGGGGTGGGCTCAAAGAAGGATTTGGGATGGCGGACGCTCACGGGAAGACCGGCAAGTCCAACGAAGACCGCGTGGTCATCAAGAAGTACGCCAACCGGCGGCTCTATAACACCGCGTCGAGTTCCTACGTGACGCTCGAACACCTCTCCGACATGGTCAAGCAGGGCGTCCACTTCGTGGTCTATGACGCCAAGTCAAACGAGGACATCACCCGCTCGGTGCTGACCCAGATCATCGTCGAGGAAGAAGGGCGCGAGGGGCAGAACCTCCTGCCCATCCAGTTCCTGCGCCAGCTGATCGGTTTCTACGGCAACTCCATGCAGGCCTTCCTGCCGTCCTATCTGGAGCTGTCGCTGTCGACCTTCGCCGAGCAGCAGGAGCGCATGCGCACCCAGTTTTCGACGCTCGGCCAAGGCGCCGGCATCGGCGTCTATGACGACCAGATCCGCCAGAACCTGGCCCTGTTCGACCGGGCCATGAAGATGTTCTCACCCTTCGCCTACACCCGTACCGAGGAGCCCACGGCCGCCGCCCGCACGCCGGAACCCGCGCCGGCCGCCGATCCGGCCCTGGACGAGATGAAGCGGCGGATGGAGGAGATGCAGGCCCAGATCGAGAAGCTGATCTCAAAAACCTAGGGCCGCTTCGCTCCGACCTTGTCGGAGCGCACTGTTTCTTTCTGGTCGCGCAGTCGGACGGCGAACCGGCCACCACTTCGCCTGACTGCGCTCCTGTTTTTTAACGAAAGCGGAGTCAGGATCACGTCGTCATGACCTCGCCCATCGATCCCCTTCGCAGAGCCGCCCAGGCCCGCCGCGCCTACCGGGCCCGGGTGAACGACTCCGAAGACCTGCAAGACACCGACGACCGCAGCGTCCCCGCGGTGATCACAGGCGAGCCTGTCCGCCCGACGCCGGATCATTCAGCTGAGGGCGCCAGCATGTTCAGCGCCCAGCTGATGGGCCAGGACGGCCAGAAGCGCGGCCTGCGCGGCGGGCCCGAGACGCTGGGGGCGGCAAGAAGCGTCTATGGGGCCACCGAATGGTCCGGCAAGGCCGACCGCCGCGCCCGAAAGGGCTCCATCGGCAAGACCGAAATCTAGCGCTTAAGCCGCGCGAGCTCCGCCTCCAGCGCCGCAACTCGCCGTTCCAGCGCCGCGATCCGCGCCTCCAGCCCGGCGCCGGGGACGGGCGTGGGGACCCCGGCCTGCCGGGCGATCTGCGCCGGAGACACTCTCAGCAGCTCGGCGAACGCCGCCACCACTGCCGGGGACAGCTCCCGCTGATCCTTGAACACCAGGGTCAGGTCGGCCTCCGACATGCCGGCCGCGGCGGCCATGATGCGCCGTGAGAGCCCCTGCTCGGCCAGTTGGGCGTCGAACCAGTCTGTGTCGAAAAAGAGCGCCATCAGGCCCGCCCGCTCTGGCGCCAGTCTTGCTTGGACCCCGGGGTAAACTTCCCGACGGGACGCCCCATGACCGCTTTCATCCGCATGTTCGACGTCGCCGTGGTCGCCCTGATCTTTACGGCCCTCACCTAGAGAGGGATCAGACCCCGTCGGGGTTGAAGTCCACGTCGCGGCGCGCCGAGACGATGGTGACGATGAAGCCGGCGAGCACGTCGAGCAGCACCATGATCGTCAGCAGGAAGAAGGTGGAGGTCGCGAAGGCGGGCGCCAGCAGGAACTCCACCAGGCAGATGATGAACAGGATCATCGACAGCGAGTGATTAACGATGGCGACCCGCCGGCTGGTGGTCGATTTCAGCAGTTCGATGAACAGCACTACCAGGGCGGCGGCCAGAAGCAGGTCCCCCAGGCTGACCGGCCAGGCGGCCTTCGAGGTCATCTGGATGACGAACAGCTGCTCACTCATCCGCGTCGAGGCGTCGAAGGCCGAGAAGCCCCCGGTCAGGGTGAGCGCGAGCAAATTGTAGACCAGCACCGGCAGGGCCAGCAGCGGAAACGCGGCGAACATCGCGAAAGCCCCCTCACGCGGCCGGCAAACCCGGCGACGCTTAAAGCGTTAACCGCTTTGTCGCGGGCCGCAAAGGCGGTTCACCGAGCGGGGTCGCCTAGGAGCCTGTCTGGATATTCGCTGCACGCAGGCGGAGGTGGTGTGACGACGAGGCGATGAGGCGGGTCATGCTGCGGCTCTCGCCAGC
>JAYVDG010000037.1:0-2801 GCA_043749525.1 Phenylobacterium sp. | reverse complement strand
AGCTGGAGATCGAGAACGCCAACTCCATGCGCAAGCAGGACATGATGTTCGCGATCCTCAAGACGCTCGCCGAGGAAGGCATCGAGATCTCCGGCTCCGGCACCCTGGAAGTGGTGTCCGACGGCTTCGGCTTCCTGCGTTCGCCGGAAGCCAACTACCTGCCCGGCCCCGACGACATCTATGTCAGTCCCTCGCAGATCCGGAAGTTCGGCCTGCGCACCGGCGACACCGTCGACGGCGCTATCCGCGCGCCCCGCGAGGGCGAGCGCTACTTCGCCCTCATCAAGGTGGATCTCACCAACTTCGAGAACCCCGAGAACGTCCGCCACAAGGTGCTGTTCGACAACCTGACCCCGCTCTATCCCGACGAGCGGCTGAAGATGGAAATCGAAGATCCGACCCTGAAGGACCGTTCTGGCCGGCTGATCGACATCGTCGCCCCGCTCGGCAAGGGCCAGCGCTGCCTGATCGTCGCCCCGCCGCGGGTGGGTAAGACGGTCATGCTGCAGAACATCGCCAAGTCCATCGCGGTGAACCACCCCGAGTGCTACCTGATCGTGCTGCTGATCGACGAGCGGCCCGAAGAAGTCACCGACATGCAGCGCACCGTGGTGGGCGAGGTGATCTCCTCCACTTTCGACGAACCCGCCACCCGCCACGTCCAGGTCGCCGAGATGGTGATCGAGAAGGCCAAGCGCCTGGTGGAGCACAAGCGCGACGTGATCATCCTGCTGGATAGCGTCACCCGTCTCGGCCGCGCCTACAACACCGTGGTCCCGTCCTCGGGCAAGGTGCTGACCGGTGGTGTGGACGCCAACGCCCTGCAGCGCCCCAAGCGCTTCTTCGGCGCGGCGCGCAACATCGAGGAAGGTGGCTCCCTGACCATCATCTCAACGGCCCTGATCGACACCGGCAGCCGGATGGATGAAGTCATCTTTGAAGAGTTCAAGGGCACCGGTAACTCGGAAATCATCCTGGACCGCAAGGTCGCCGACAAGCGCATCTTCCCGGCCATCGACGTGCTGAAGTCCGGCACCCGCAAGGAAGAGCTGATCACCCCGAAGGACCAGCTGCAGAAGACCTACGTCCTGCGCCGCATCCTCAACCCGATGGGGGCCCAGGACGCCATCGAGTTCCTGTTGGACAAGCTGCGTCAGAACAAGAACAACGAAGAATTCTTCCAGTCGATGAACACCTAGGCAGCGGAGCGGGCGGCGGGGCGGATGAGCGAGAGCTACATCATCTCCGGCAGCATGGCCGGAGCCGCGAGGCTTTCGGTCCTCTCCCTGGCCATGGCCGAGGCGACGGGAAGCTTGCTCGACAGGGTCGGTATCCCGGCCGGCGCCCGCATCCTAGATGTGGGCTGTGGCGGGGGCGACGTGACCCGCGAGCTGGCGTCGCGGACCTCGGGCCAGGTGGTCGGCCTGGATCTCGACGAGATCAAGATTTCCATGGCGGCCCAGGATGCGCCGGCCAACGCTTCGTTCCACGTGGGCGGCTATGAACGCGCCGAGGATTTCGGCCCCTTCGACGTCATCTATGCCCGCTTTCTGCTGTCCCATCTGACCCACCCCGCGGACGCTGTAGCGGTGTTCGAACGCGCCCTGGTTCCGGACGGCCTGCTGGTGGTGGAGGACGTCGAGTTTTCCGCCCACCTTTGCGAACCGAGCCGGGCCAGCTTCCGGCACTTCGTGCAGTGGTACGTCGCCTCGGCGCATAAGCGCGGGACGGACCCGGAGATCGGTCCCAAGCTGCCGGCCTTCCTCGGCCGGGCTGGGTTCATCGGCATCGAGGCCCGGATGGTGCAGCCGGCGGCCCTGACCGGCCCCGTCAAGGCAATGGCCGCCCTCACCCTGGCCGGAATCTCTGAAGCCGTTGAATCGATGGGTGTTTCACGTGAAACCCTTGTGGATTGCATCTCCGACCTGGTGAAGGCCCGCGATGACCCGTCGGTGTTCATGAGTCTACCCCGTGTGACCCAGGCCTGGGGCTGGAAGCGCGAGGTTTGACGGAGGGGGCTGGGCCCTCCCCGCCTCACCAACCTACGGAATCAGCAAACTTGCCCCGACCGTGTCGCGGCCTTCCATGGCTTCGTGCGCTTTCCGCGCCTCTGCCAGCCGGAAGGTCTGGCCGATGTCGATCTTCACCTGGCCTGACGTAATCACCTCGAACAGGGCGGCCGCAGACGCGTCCAGCTCGGCGGTGGTGAGCAGGTAGTCGCCCATGGTTGGCCGGGTGAGGAACACCGAGCCGGCCTGCATCAACCGCGCGGGCGCGATGGCCGGCGGCGGGCCAGAGGCGTTGCCGAAGCTGACGAACAGGCCGCGCTTGGCCAGGCTCCCCAGGGTGCCCTCGAAGGTGGCGGCGCCGACGGAGTCGTAGGCCACCGGCACGCCCTTGCCGTCGGTGATCTTGCGAACCTCGGCGGCGACGTCGGCGTCGCGGTAGAGGATGACGTGGTCGGCGCCGAGCGCCTTGGCGCGGTCGGCCTTGTCCTGCGAGCCAGCCGTCGCGATCACCACGGCGCCGAGCGCCTTGCCCCACTGCACCAGGATCGAGCCGACCCCGCCCGCGGCGGCGTGAACCAGGATGTGGTCGCCCGCCTTCACCTCATAGCAGCGGCGCAGTAGGAACTCCGCCGTCATGCCCTTCAGCAGGGCCCCAGCGGCGACCTGGGCGTCGATCTCGGCCGGCGGCTTAATGGCCCGCTCGGCATTGACCGCGTGCAGTTCGGCATAGGCGCCGATGGGCCCCGACGCATAGGCGGCCAGATCCCCCACGGCGAAGCGGGTGACCCCCTC
>JAYVDG010000036.1:0-2805 GCA_043749525.1 Phenylobacterium sp. | reverse complement strand
GCCATGGAGGACCACGTCCTTGATTTGATCATCGGCGACGGCCCATCCGCCCGCTCGATCCGCATCGATCTGGCGCCCTTCACCCTGGTGGCCGCCACAACGCGGGCCGGCCTGCTGGCCACGCCGCTGCGCGACCGTTTCGGCATCCCTCTGCGCCTGGAGTTCTACACCCACGGCGAGTTGCAGAAGGTGCTGGCCCAGGCTGCGCAGAAGATGAACCTGGAGCTGTCGCCCGACGGCGCCCTGGAGATCGCCGCCCGCGCCCGGGGCACCCCACGGGTGGCCGGCCGCCTGCTGCGCCGGGTCCGCGACTTCGCCGCCGCCGACGGCGCCACCCTCATCGACCAGAAGGCCGCCGCCAAGGCCCTGGCCCGCCTCGACGTCGACGAGGCCGGCCTCGACGCGCTCGACCGCCGCTACCTGCGCGCCCTGATCGAGAACTATGGCGGCGGCCCGGCCGGGGTCGAGACCCTGGCCTACGCCATCGCCGAGGCCCGCGACGCGGTGGAGGACGTGATCGAGCCCTATCTGCTGCAGCAGGGCTTCATCCAGCGCACGCCCCGCGGCCGCATGGTCTGCGCCAAGGCCTACACCCACATCGGCCTCACCCCCCCGCCGCAGATCCAGGCCGGCGGACAGGCGGGGCTGTTCGCGGAGGAGTGAGCGAAACGCCGCTCATCCCGGCGATGGCCGGGACCCAGATTCATCTCCGGCGCCCGGCGCCTGATCCAAGAGCGGCGCCTGCGACATCACCTGAACCGCACCGGGTTTCACCTGGGTCCCGGCCTTCGCCGGGATGAGCGATCATTGCTTCTCGACCGCCTCGCCCCCGTCGCGGCATAAGGGGGCGATGCGTACCCTTTCCCTGATCCCGCTGGGCGCCGTGCTCTGGTTCCTCGGCGCGGCCTTCATCCGCCTGGCCCTGCCCTACGGCCTGTTCAGCGGCGGCTACGCGACCGCGATCCTGTTCGGCTTCACGGCCCTGCTGGCGCCGGTGCTGGTAAGCCTGGTCCATCGTCTGACCGCTGGCGGCAAGACCCCGCGCCTGCCCACCGCCGCGATCCTCTGCCTGGTGGGCGTGCTGCTGGACGCCGTGGCCATGACCTGGTGGCCCGAGCTCTATGCGTCGAACCCCGCCCGCCTGGTCGGCGGGGCGGCCTGGCTGCTGTTCGGGGTCGGCGCGCTTCTCACCTCGGCCATGCTGCAGGACCGGACCCGATGATCCAACCCTATGCCGGCGAGATCGTCGGCCGAGAGCACCAATTGCCGGTGCGCATCTATTACGAGGACACCGACTTCACCGGGGTCGTCTATCACGGCCAGTACGTGCGGTTCTTCGAGCGCGGCCGAAGCGACTTCCTGCGGGTGGCGGGCATCGGTCATGCGCAGCTCCTGGACCGCCCGGACCCTGCCGCCTTCACCGTCGTGCGGCTGGAGATCGACTTCAAGGCGCCGGCCCGCATCGACGACGCGCTCCTAGTGCGCACCACCTATGACCGGATGGCCGGACCTCGCCTGTTCATCGACCAGAAGATCACCCGAGGCGAGCAACTGATTGCGCAGGCTGTGGTTGAGGCCGCTTGTATCGATCTGAATGGCAGGCCCCGAAAGCCGCCTAAGGAACTCATAGCGACGCTCCGGCCTCTATTTTGCTAAGGCTAGGCCATAAGTTCGACATCGCGCTGTCCTAGGCCAATCCTGGTCGGACGCAAATTACGGAGCCCAGGCCGCATGGACCCCGCCGTCCCCGCCGCGATCACCCCCGAGACCTTCTCGTTCATCGCCCTCTTCATGCGCGCCGACTGGGTGGTGAAGAGCGTGATGACCGGCCTGGCCCTGTCGTCACTGTGGTCCTGGACCGTGATCATCGACAAGTTCTTCCGGTTCTCCGTGCTGAACGGCCAGGCGGACAAGTTCGAGAACCAGGTCTCCTCCGGCCGCAGCCTTGAGGACATCGCCGCCGAGGCCGGGGAACGGCCCAAGCACGCCCTGCCCCGCATGCTGCAAGGCGCCCTGCGCGAATGGCGCGACGCCCGTGGCAAGGGCCTGTCCACCGACACCCAGGCCGCCTTCCTGATCCAGCGGATCGACCGGGTCCTGGACACCACCATCGCCCGCGAGGCCCAGCGGGTGGAGGACGGCCTCGGCTCCCTGGCCATCGTCGCCACCGCCTCGCCGTTCATCGGCCTGTTCGGCACCGTCTGGGGGATCATGAACGCCTTCCAGGAGATCGCCATCCAGAAGAACACCAACCTGGCCGTGGTCGCGCCCTCCATCGCCGAGGCCCTGTTCGCCACCGCTATCGGCCTGATCGCCGCCATCCCGGCCTATATCGCCTACAACAAGTTCTCCACCGACGCCTCGCGCTACACCGGCCGTCTCGAGGGCTTCGCCGACGACCTGTCCACCGCCATCCAGCGGCGGCTGGCGGAGCGGACCTGAGCCATGGCGATCTCCAGCCACGACGCCTTCTCAGCCTCGGGCGGCGGCCGCCGCAGGCGCCGCCGTGGCGGCCGGCGGGGCGCCCTGTCGGAGATCAACGTCACGCCCCTGGTGGACGTCATGCTGGTGCTGCTGATCGTTTTCATGATCTCCGCCCCGCTACTGACCGTGGGCGTGCCCGTGGAGTTGCCCAAGACCGAGGCCGGCTCCATGCAGGACCAGTCCGATCCGCTGACGGTCTCCATCCGCGCCGACGGCGCGCTGTTCGTGCAGGAGGAGCCGGTGGCCTTCGCCGGCCTCTCGCCGCGCCTGCGCGCCATGACCGGCGACACCACCAAGCCGATCTATGTCCGCGCCGACGGC
>JAYVDG010000035.1:0-2810 GCA_043749525.1 Phenylobacterium sp. | reverse complement strand
CCATCCTGGCGCCCGCCCTGGCCGACATCGCCGGCGACGCTCTGGTGCAGCCCAAGGTCTTCCACAAGGTGGCGGAGTCCTACGGCTATAAGGCCGGCCAGCCGATCCCCAACCGGGTAGCCATCGCCGGATCGCTGAAGGCCATGGACGACGGCCGGGTCTGCGCGACGAAGTCCAAGGACGGCCCCTGTGTCCTGGTCTTCACCCAGGAGGAGGGCGTCTGGAAGCTGTCGGGTTTCGAGGGCGATATTTCGTCCCTGCGCCTCAAGCTGTGAGCTAGGCTACCCCTCCACAGGTGGGGGACGCCATGGCTTACGACGCCGCGCTGAGCGACTACGAGAAGTTCCAGTTCGGCGACGGCCGCCTGGTCCGTGACGTCTACCGGCGTGGCTCCGGTCCCGCGGTCATCGTCATCCACGAGATGCCGGGCCTGCATCCCCTGGTCATCGCCTTCGCCGACCGGGTCGCCGCCGCCGGGATGACGGTCTATTGCCCCAGCCTGTTCGGCGAGCCCGGCCGCCCCGTCAGCCCGGGCTATGCGCTCTCCACCATCGCCTGGACCATCTGTATCCGCCGCGAGTTCAATGCCTGGGCCACCGACAAATCGAGCCCCGTCGTCGACTGGCTGCGCGCCTTGGCCCGCCAGGTCCACGCCGACTGCGGCGGCAAGGGGGTGGGGGCCGTGGGCATGTGCTTCACCGGTAATTTCGCCCTGGCCATGATGACCGAGCCCTCGGTGGTGGCCCCGGTGCTGTCGCAGCCCTCCCTGCCGCTGGCGGGCAAGAACCCCCGGCGCGCCGCGGCGATCGGAGTTTCGCCCAAGGAGATCGCCTGTGCCAAACAGCGGTTCGAGGACGAGGACCTGTCGTTGATCGGCCTGCGCTTCACCAGCGACGCCTTCGTCCCCGACGCCCGGTTCGAGACCCTCCGCCGCGAGTTCGGCGACCGGTTCGAGGCCATCGAGCTCGCCGACGAGGACGCCGCCGCCGTCCACATGGCGCCGCACTCGGTGCTGACCCTGCACCTGCGGCCGGACGGCCCCACCAAGGCCGCCGAGCAGCGGGTGATCGCCTTCTTCAAGGCGCGCACCGGGGCCTAGCTCTGGACTTGTCGGCGCCGGACCATTAGAAGCGCCGGCTTCCCTGAGCTCCACGTCCGATCCGTGGGCCAGGCTTACGAAGGTAAAGCCATGAAACGTCCCGGAAGGCCCTCCGGCCCCAGCCAGCGCCAACTGCGCGCCGGCGAACTCGCCCGCCACGCCCTGGTCGAAGTGATGCGCGACCACGAAATCCAGGATCCGGACCTGGCCGGGGTGCCGGTCACGCTCACCCAGGTGCGGATGAGCCCGGACCTGCGCCACGCCATCTGCTTCGTCGAGCCCCTGGGCGGCGAGAAGTCCTCGGTGGTGGTGGACGCCCTGAACCGCCACACCAAGTTCCTGCGCGGCCGGCTGGGCCGCGCCATCGAGATGAAGTTCACGCCGGACCTGAAGTTCGTCCACGACGAGACCTTCAACGAGGCCAGCCGCATCAACGCGCTGTTCGACGACCCCAAGGTCGCCCAGGACCTCGCCGCCGACTCCTCCGACCAGGACTGATTTTACAACATGGCGCGACGCAAGAAGGGTGATCCGGTCTCGGGCTGGATCTGCCTCGACAAGCCCTATGACCTGACGTCCACCAGCGCGGTCGGCCGCGTGCGGCGGCTGTTCAACGCCCAGAAGGCCGGCCATGCCGGCACTTTGGATCCGCTGGCCACGGGCATCCTGCCCATCGCGCTGGGGGAGGCCACCAAGACCGTCCCCTTCCTGATGGACGCCGACAAGACCTACCGCTTCGTCATCGAGTGGGGCCGCACCACCGCCAGCTTCGACCGCGAGGGCGCCACGACGGCGACCTCCGACGTCCGGCCGACCGTGGCGGAGGTCGAGGCCAAGCTGCCGGCCTTCGTCGGCGAGATCTCGCAGGTGCCGCCGATCTTCTCCGCCATCAAGGTGGACGGTGAGCGCGCCTATGACCTGGCCCGCGCTGGCCTCGAGGTGGAGCTGGCGGCCCGCAAGGTCACCATCCATTCGGCCCGGGTGGTGGTGGCGCCGGACCCCGACCACATCGAGATCGAGGTCAGCTGCGGCAAGGGCACCTATGTGCGCGCCATCGTCCGCGATCTGGCGGAAATGCTGGGGGCCTGCGCCCACGTCAGCGCGCTGCGCCGCACCCGGGTCGGGGCCTTCTCCGAAGACCGGGCGATAACACTGGAATTGCTTGAGGATTTGGGGCATAAGCCCGGCCATCTGGAGGCATTGCTTCCGGTCGAGACCGCCCTGGACGACATCCCGGAGCTGGCCGTGACCGCCGAAGACGCTTTCAGACTTAAGCAGGGACGGCCCATCGTTCTCGTTCCCCGACAGGTTGAAGCCCTGAAAGCCCGGTTCACTCTGGGTTCTCGAACCGTTTCAGTGCTGTCGGAGGGGATGATGGTGGCGCTCTGCGAGATGCGCGCAGGCAAGCTCGAGCCGTCGCGAGTCTTTCATCTGACAAAGAGCGGAGACTAACCGATGTCGATTACGATCGAACGCAAAGCCGAACTCATCAAGACCCACGGCCGCTCCGAGGCGGACACCGGTGGGGCTGAAGTGCAGGTCTCGATCCTCACCGAGCGGATCGCGAACCTGACCGAGCACTTCAAGATGCACAAGAAAGACAACCACTCGCGCCGGGGCCTTCTGAAGATGGTTTCCCAGCGCCGCCGCCTTCTCGATCACCTGAAGTCGACCGATACCGGCCGCTATCAGGCCATCATCGAGAAGCTGG
>JAYVDG010000034.1:0-2818 GCA_043749525.1 Phenylobacterium sp. | reverse complement strand
CGCTCTCCAGCAGGAAGGACAGGGAGTCGCGCATGGCGTCGTCATCGTCGATCACGTGCACGAGAGCCTCAGACGCCACCGTTCAGTTCCTCCTCGGGGATCGTTCGCAGGGTGAACGAGAACATGGTCCCGCCTTCGGGCGGGGACTCGGCCCAGATGCGACCGCCGTGAGCTTCGATGATCGTGCGCGATATGGAAAGGCCGACGCCCATCCCGCTGACTTTGCTGGTGACGAAGGGCTGGAACAGGCGGGCGGCGAGCTCGGGCGCGATGCCTGAGCCGGTGTCGATCACCCGGATGACCACGGTGTCGTCGTCACCGGGCGCAGAGGCCACCGTCAGCTCACGCCGGGGGCTCTCCTGCATCGCTTCGATGGCGTTGCGCATCAGGTTCAGCAGGACCTGCTGCACCTGCACCTTGTCGGCCAGGACGTAGGGGGCCTCGGGCGAAATCTGGAAGTTGACCCTGACGCCGGTTTCCTTGGCGCCGATCATGGCCAGGGCGCCGGCCTCCTCGATCAGCTTGGCCAGGGGCTCGACCCGCCGCTCGGACTCGCCCTTGGAGACGAAGTCGCGAAGCCGCCGGATGATCTCGCCGGCGCGCAGGGCCTGGTCTCCGGCCAGGACCAGGGCGTTGCGGACCTTGGCGGCGTCCGGTTGGTCCTGGTCAAGGATGCGGACCGAGCCCTTCACGTAGTTGGCGATGGCCGACAGCGGCTGGTTCAGTTCGTGGGCCAGGGCCGATGCCATCTCGCCCAGCGCGGTCAGACGGGTGACATGCACCAGCTCGGCCTGCAGGTCCTGCAGCCGCCGCTCGGTGGCCTGGCTCTCGGACAGGTCACGGACGAAGCCGGTGAAGAAGCGTTCGGACTGGGACTGCATCTCCCCCACCGAAAGTTCCATGGGAAAGGTGGAGCCGTCCTTGCGCTCGCCCACCACCACCCGGCCGATGCCGATGATGCGCCGTTCCCCGGTGGTCAGGTATCGCAGCAGATAGCTGTCATGGGCGTCGCGGTAGGGCTGGGGCATCAGCATGCTGACGTTGCGCCCGAGGATCTCCTGCGCGCGCCAGCCGAATAGGCGCTCGGCCGTGGTGCTGAAGGACTGCATCACCCCGTGCTCGTCGATCACCACCATGGCGTCGGGCACGGTGTCGAGAATGGAGCGTAGGTGCGCCTCGCGCTCGCCCAGGTGGACCAAGGCGTCTGTGGTCTGGCCGGTCTGCCGGCGCAATCGCCAGCCGCCATAGGCGATGGCGGGGCCCATCAGCAGGAACAGCAGCGCGTTGATCAGGTCGGCCGGATGAGAGAGCAGGGTGATCCCGCTGAGCGCGATCCCGGCGGCCAGGGTGAAGGCGGTCGCCAGGAGGGCGGGGCCAGGCCCCCAGAGGGCTGCGCTGACAATCACCGCCGGCATGAACAGCAGGAAGAAAGGCCGGTCCTGGAAAATCGGCATCAGGGCCCAGCGGGCGGTGATCGCCAGGCCCGAGAGCAGGGCCGCGCCGCCATAGCCGCTCAGAACCGCACCGATAGACCGTGTCTGCACGCCGGGAAGCGACATTCGCATTCGTCTGGGCTAGGCCGCCGGCCCGGGCCACGCAAGGGCCAAGTGCGTGGCGGGGTTCAGGCCGCCAGTCCACCCATGCGGGCGATGTTGCAACGCGCCCACAGCATTTCCAGCGTCTTGGCCAGATCGTCCATCATGGCGTCGGTGTGGGCGGGCGACGGGGTGAAGCGCAGGCGCTCGGTCCCGCGCGGGACGGTGGGATAGTTGATCGGTTGGACGTAGACGCCGTGCTCTTCCAGCAGGATGTCGCTGATCATCTTGCAGTGGACGGGATCACCCACCAGCACCGGGACGATATGGCTTTCCGAGGGCATGACCGGCAGGCCGGCCTTGGTCAGCCTGGCCTTCAGGGCGGCGGCGCGCTCCTGATGGGCGATGCGGATCTCGTTGTGTTCCTTGAGATAGCGGATCGAGGCCACGGCGCCGGCGGCCAGGGCCGGCGGGATCGAGGTGGTGAAGATGAAGCCGTCGGCATAGGAGCGGATCGCGTCGATGATCACCGCGTCGGCGGCGATGTAGCCGCCCATGACGCCGAAGCCCTTGGCCAGGGTGCCCTCGATGATGTCGACCTGGTCCATGACGCCGTCACGCTCGGCCACGCCCGCGCCGCGGGGGCCGTACATGCCCACCGCGTGGACCTCGTCCAGGTAGGTCATGGCGTTGTACGTCTTGGCCAGGGCGACCATGGCCCGCATGTCGGTGATGTCGCCGTCCATGGAATAGACGCTCTCGAAGGCGATCACCTTGGGCGCGTCGGCCGGCGCGGCGGCCAGCAGCTCTTCCAGATGGGCCAGGTCGTTGTGGCGGAACACCCGGCGCTGCTCGCGCTTACCGGCGCGGATGCCGCTGATCATCGAGTTATGATTCAGCTCGTCGGAGAACATGATCAGACCCGGCAGGATCTTGTAGAGGGTCGAGAGCGACGCCTCGTTGGACACGTAGCCGGAGGTGAACAGCAGGGCGGCTTCCTTGCCGTGCAGGTCAGCGAGCTCGGCCTCCAGCTCGACGTGGTAATGGGTGGTGCCGGAAATGTTGCGGGTGCCGCCCGAACCGCCGCCGGCCTCATCGATGGCCGTGTGCATGGCGTCGAGCACGATGGGGTTCTGGCCCTGGCCGAGATAGTCGTTGGAGCACCAGACGATGACTTCGGACTGGGTCCCGTCGGTCTGGGTCCAGGTCGCCTTCGGGAACTGTCCACGGTGACGCTTCAGGTCGGCGAAGACCCGATAACGTCCCTCGGCATGGATCTGCTC
>JAYVDG010000033.1:0-2827 GCA_043749525.1 Phenylobacterium sp. | reverse complement strand
GCCCCCGCGCAGGTGCGGTGTTCCAGCCGCTGAACTGGCGGCTGGCCGGGCCGGAGCTGGCGGTCCTGCTGGAGGACGCCGCCCCCGAACTGCTGATCTATGAAGCCGAGTTCGAGGCCGAGGCGCAGACCGCGCTGGCCAATACGCCCGTCGCGCATGTGCTGCGAATCGCGCCTGGCGCCGACCCCTTCGCCGCAGCCCTGGCCGAAGCCGCGCCGGTGGCTGACCCCGGTGTCATCGACCCTTCAGCGCCCGCCATGCTTCTCTACACCTCGGGCACCACAGGTCGGCCGAAAGGGGTGATCGTCACCCCGCGCACCGCCTTCTATTCGGCCATGAACTACAGCCAGGTCGGCGAGCTCTGCGCCGACCACGCCATGCTGTGCGACGTGCCGCTGTTCCACGTGGTGGGCCTGCTGGCTATCCTGCACGGCAGCTTCTTCACCGGCGGCACGGTGCATCTGGCCGATCGGTTCTCCCCGCACGAGACCCTCAAGCGCCTCTCCGATCCGGCCCTTGGAATCAGCCACTATTTCTGCGTCCCACAGATGGCCCAGGCCCTGCTGGACGATCCCGGCTTCAAGGGCGCCAACCTGGAGGGCCTGCGACTGTTCACCGGCGGCGCGCCGATGCCCGCCCCCGTGACCCTGGCCCTGATCGACGCGGGCGTGCGGACCTCCAATGGCTACGGGATGAGTGAGAACGGCACGGTTCTCGGCGTGCCCCTGGACCCGCAGATCGCCCGGGCCAAGGTGGGTTCGGCGGGCATCGCTTCGCCCGCCATGGAGGTCCGGCTGGTGGGCCGCGACGGCCAGGACGTTCAGCCCGGCGAGGCCGGCGAGGTCTGGCTGCGCGGGCCTTCGGTGACGCCCGGCTACTGGAACCAGCCCGAGGCGACCGCCAAGACCTTCGCCCCCGGCGGCTGGTTCAGGACCGCCGACGCCGCGCGCCAGGACGAGGACGGCTACTACTTCATCGTCGACCGCTGGAAGGACATGTACATCACCGGCGGCGAGAACGTTTACCCGGCCGAGGTCGAGGCGGCGCTCATCGAAATGCCCCTGGTGGCCGAGGCCGCCGTGGTCGGCGTGCCCGACGCCCGCTGGGGCGAGGCCGGCTGCGCCTATGTCGTCCTGCGCCCCGGGAACCCCTGCGATATCGCCGCCGTCATGGCGTGGTGCGACGGCCGGCTGGCCCGCTACAAGCGCCCCGCCTACGTCCGCTTCATCGGCGAGCTGCCCCGCACCGCCTCGGGCAAGATCCAGAAAGACATCCTTCGGCGCGCCTTCGCCGACAGCCAACCGGAGTCCCAATCGTGAGCTTTGATCGCGTCGAAATCCCCTATGGCGCCTACTGGTCGACCCCCTTCGCCAAGTGGCAGGGGAGCCTGCAGCACCTCCACGCCATGAAGTTCGCGGCCCATGTGGCCAAGGGCTGGCTGGCGGAGCGGGAGATCGACGCAAGGAGCTTCGACACCGGTGTCTTCGGTATGACCAACAACCAGTACCAGTCGTTCTATGGCGCGCCGTGGCCGCTGTACGAGATCGGCGCCACCCACACGCCGGGCCACATGATCACCCAGGTCTGCGCCACCGGCGCCAGGGTGGTGTTCGCCGGCGCCTCGGAGATACAGCTGGGGCTGGCCGACCAGGCCCTGCTGATCGCCGCCGACCGCTGCTCCAACGGCCCGCACATCTACTACCCCGCGCCCAAGGGCCCCGGTGGCTACGGCCAGTCGGAGGACCAGGTCACCTACAACATGATGAACGACGCCATCGGCGGGCACTCCATGCTCAAGACCGCCGAGAACGTCGCCGCCAAGTTCCAGATCAGCAAGGGCGAGCAGGACGAGGTCACCCTGCGCCGCTTCGAGCAGTACCAGGACGCTCTGGCCGACGACCACGCCTTCCAGCGCCGCTACATGACCCTGCCCTTCTCGGTGCCCAAGCATAACTTCAAGGGCGAGGACGCGGTGATGGCCGGCGACGAGGGCGTGTTCGCCACCAGCGCCGAGGGCCTGGCCAAGCTGCGCCCCACCCTGGAGGGCGGCACCGTCACCTTCGGCAGCCAGACCCACCCGGCCGACGGCAATGTGGGCCTGATCCTGACCCACCCCGACCGGGCCAAGGAGCTGTCCAAGGACCCCTCCATCAAGGTCACCCTGCGCGGCTTCGGCCAAGCGCGCGCCGACCTTGAATACATGCCCGAGGCTCCCATCGCCGCCAGCCAGCGCGCCCTGGACCACGCCGGCGTGAAGATCGGCGACCTCGCCGCCATCAAGTCCCACAACCCCTTCGCCGTGAACGACCTCGCCTTCGCCAAGGCCATGGGGATCGATGTGATGGGCATGAACAACTACGGCTGCTCGCTGATCTGGGGCCACCCCCAGGGCCCCACCGGACTGCGCGCCATCGTCGAGCTGATCGAGGAACTGGCCATCAAGGGCGGCGGCCGGGGCCTGTTCCAGGGCTGTGCCGCAGGCGACAGTTCGATGGCCGTGGTGGTGGAAGTCTCCAGCCGCTAGAGCACGTCAGGCGGAAGTGGGGACCGGTTCCGCCGCCCGGACGTGCTCTAATCTTTTGAATCTAGACCCTTCTTGCCGTTTCAGATGGTCCATCTGAAACGGTCAGGGTCTAGCGCCGCCCCGCCTTTCGGGTACGACTTGTCGCTGGCGATGAGTCGTACCGGCGGAGGCGCGGATGCTGATCCTATTGGGGGTGGCGGTGGTGGTGGCGGGCTTCGCGGCCGGCTTCAATCCGCTGCTGGTGGTGATGGTCTCGGCCGTGCTCACCGGCATGGCCGCGGGGGCTGGCGCCGATCGAGGTGC
>JAYVDG010000032.1:0-2837 GCA_043749525.1 Phenylobacterium sp. | reverse complement strand
CTCCCCAATCACAGGCCACCATCGGCGCACACACCGCCACCCCGCGGAATCCCACCCACGATCACTTTCGATTCATCGAAGCCGGGGAATGCTCTAGGTTCTTGTGGGCGGCGAGATTGTCGAGGACGACGATGTCGCCTGGGGCGAGGGTCGGCGCCAGGATCTGCTCGACATAGGCCTGGAACCAAGCGCCGGTCATGGACCATCGAGGACCATGGGAGCGGTCATTCCGGTCATCCTTAGGCCGCCGATGAAGGTGGTGGTCTTCCAGTGGCCGTGGGGGACGCTGGCGCGTAGGCGTTGGCCGCGCGGCGCGCGCCCATGGCGGCGCGCCATCTTGGTGGTGGCTCCGGTTTCATCGAGGAACACCAGCCGCGCCGGGTCGAGATCAAGCTGGGCTTCGAACCAGCTCCGCCGCCGGCTCAGGATGTCTGGCCGGCTTTGCTCGTCCGCGTGCGCCGACTTTTTTTGAGCGTGATCTTGCGGCGACCGAAGAACCGCCAGACCGCGGCGCTGCTGACGGTGACCCCGTGCTCGGCGAGAACCGCCTGCATCTCAGCGAGTGTGATGTCCGGCTGGGTTTCAAGCCTGCCAAGGATCAGATCGGCGTGCTTCTCGATCAAGCCCGAGCGCCGATCACCGCCCAGCGGGCCTGGTCGCACATCGCCTGTCTTCAATGACAGACTGCGCCAACGGATCGCGCTCGCAGCGCTCACCCCAAATCGCGCGGCGGCCGCGCGACAGGACAAGCCCTCGTCAATCGCGCCGATCACACGCTCCCGAAGATCAACCGACAGAGCTTTGCTCATCCGTGCCGGCCTCCATCACCAGCACAGAGCTTGAATCAGAAGCCGACCGACTTTGGAATCCCAAACGATTCACTCAGGTCGCGGAATGCTCTAGACGCCCTCGGCGCCTGAACTCTCATTTTTCTACAGAATTGACCTCACCGCGCGAGCGCGGAATAGTCCGATAGTTCCGAGACTTAGTCTCGGTTCTGCTCCGTTCACGGCATCACTCGCTCCAGAGTGGTCTGCGGCGCTGACCCGGGGGGTTAGTTTCGCAATGAGGGCCGGCTCGCCAGATATTGCGCGATGCCGGTCCGCAGACCGTAGAAGATCGCCGCGCTGTGCAGTTCCAGAACATCGGAGAGATGGGGCGAGAAGACCACGGCGGCGCCGTCGTCCTCCAGGCTCAGCAATTCCACGGCGGCCGCGTCGGCCAGCAGTTTGTTGATGTGCGCTCGAGAAACGCCATAGTCGCGGGCTAGGCCGTATCGCGACAGCGGCGCCCGCTCCAGCAGCCGCGACCGATCGGGCGGCTGGGCCAGCATCAGGTCCATCAGCATCAGCATGCCGCAGTCCCGTTCCAGGAACAGGCCGATACCTTGCGTATAGACCCGGCGTGCTAAACCGGAATTGTCGCCATCGGCGCCGGCCAAGGTGACGCAGAGCGGCAGGAACTCGTCGGCGTCGATCAGGTCCAGAGCCGCCTGCGCGATGGGATCGAAGATCAGCATGCCTTCGAGCATGGCCCGGAACCGGGCGCGGTAGTGGCTGATGAGGACCGGCCCCAGGATCAGCTTGTGGGTCGTCCAGCGGCCCTCGGCGGGTTCGGTGCTCACCAGGCCGTAACGCAGCAGATGCTCGACATATTTCAGCGCCCGGCCCGAGCTGCCGATGCCCCGCGCCTTGCAGATCTGGCTGAGGCTATGTGCCGTGAGCATGCCGCCTGCCGCCAGCAGCAGGGCGGTCAGTCCCATGTTGAACCGGCCGCGATCTCCAAGGAGCCAACGGTGTCCCTCCGGCAATCGATGATAGGCGGCGCGCGCCAGCCGCGCTTCCAGCTCGATCGCCGGGTGGAAGTTTGGGTTGGCCCGCGCCCTGACCAGGCCGTCCCAGGTGTCCGGGTCGGTGCTCACCCGGCGGCGGACTTCTCGACCGCCTTGGCCGCGTCCCACAGGGCGTCCATCTCCGCCAGGTCCGACTGATCCGGCGTCTTGCCCCGCGCCTTCAGCTCGGTCTCGATATGCCGGAAGCGCCGGGCGAACTTGGCGTTGGTGGCGCGCAGCGCGTCCTCGGGGTCGATGTCCAGGGTGCGGGCGATATTGGCCACCACGAACAGCACGTCGCCCAGTTCAGCCCGCGCCTTGTCCCGATCCTCGGCGGCGATCTCCACCTTCAGTTCGGCGACCTCTTCATCCAGCTTGGCCACCACCTCGCCGATGGTGGGCCAGACGAAGCCGACCGTGGCCGCCCGGCGCGACAGCTTCACGGCGCGGGTGAGGGCCGGTAGGCCGGAGGGGACGTCGTCGAGAAGGCTCTCGTTGCGACCCTTCCCGGCGCGCTCCTGCGCCTTGATCACTTCCCAGGCCCTGGTCTGGTCGGCGCTGGTGCGCTGGGGCTCGGCGCCGAAGACGTGGGGATGGCGGCGGATCATCTTCTCGGAGATGGCGTCGGCTACGTCGTCGAAAGCGAAGGCGCCTTGCTCCTGAGCCAGGCGGGAATGAAAGACCACCTGGAATAGCAGGTCCCCCAACTCGTCGCGCAGGTCGCTCAGATCGTTGCGCTCGATGGCGTCGGCGACCTCATAGGCCTCCTCCACCGTGTAGGGGGCGATGGTGGCGAAGGTCTGCTCAAGGTCCCATTCGCAGCCGTCGTCGGGATCGCGCAGCCGGGCCATGATGGCCAGCAGCCGGTCGATGGGGCGGAATGCGGCGTCAGCCATGTGCGTCCTCAGCCTGGTCGCGCGCGTGCAGGGCATCGCGGATCGCCGCGTGCCGCTCTGCGGTGAGCGGGAAGGTGATGATGATCCAGGCCCCGATGAGAGCCAGGCCC